>JBEKLF010000052.1:0-38033 GCA_050010335.1 Terriglobia bacterium | reverse complement strand
CCCCACGGAAGTCATGAAGCCGGTCAAGACTTGGCACGAGGTCAGCCCTATAGTGACGGAATAAAATTGTAACCCCATATAAAAAAAGTATTTCGCTCAGCGGAGTGGCGAAGTTCGGCTAGCCGCCGATCTGCTTCGTTAAGGGTTTCGGTCTTCCGCCGTCGCGGGGGGCGGCGCCAAGCGTCGAAGGGCCGACCGAAATCGCGCGATCACCAGGGCTCTCCAAGGGCCTTCCCCTCTTCCATCGGTCCCTTGAGGTGGAGTCTTTAAGCTATTTGCGGGGGAGAAAACAGGGCAGGGAGACCCGTGGCTTTGGCGACACGCGCAGCCCCCGCATCATCGGCGGGGAGGCAAGAGTCTGGAGAAACGACTTCTTGTCATACCGGCATTGCCGCGGGACGGACCGACCTCTCCGGCAACCCCACGAGGTCGAAAGACTGGCAAGGCGAATTGCTACTTCTTTCGGGGTGGTTGTGAAGGCCGCATCTCAATGCGGCTGGCCAAAGCTGTGCGGGGAAACTTGTACAAGTCGATCACCGCTTTGGCGACGTCTTCGCCCGTCAGCTTCCAGCTTTCCCCAGACTTGGAGCCCGGCGCGGCGGCGAAATCCGTATCCACGCTGCCCGGCATCAGGTAGCTGACGCGAATACCGTCGTAACGGATGTCCTGCATCATGGCTTCGCTAAAACCGTTCAAGCCGAATTTGGACGCGTTGTAGGCGGTTCCGCCGGGCAGGGCATTGACGCCGGCGAGACTCGAGATGTTGAAGATGTACCCACCGCCGCGTTTGCGCATGAGAGGAATGGCCTCGTGGCAGCAGTAGAAAACGCCGCAGAGATTCGTTTGAATTGTCGTGTCCCACTCTTCCACACTCAACTGGTCGACGGGTTTGAAAATGCCAACTCCGGCGTTGTTGACCAGGATGTCGAGTCCACCGAACCGCTCGGTCGCCACACGAACCAGTTTACGGCAGTCTTCGTAGCGGCGGACGTCTGCCGCTGAGCCATCCACATTGGCCGGACTCGCGCTGCGAAGCTTATCCAGAGCAGCCTGCAATGCGTCCGGATCGCGCCCGCAAATGAACACGCTCGCGCCTTCCGCCAATAAAGCCTGGGCAACGCTGAAGCCGATCCCGCGCGACCCACCCGTGACCACGGCAACTTTATCCTTCAATTCGCTTGTCATAACCCCCCTGTCAAAGTGATGTCCCTAGATTAACCCAAACTCGGGCGGGAGGTGAACTCTTCTGTAACGGCAACGAATCGGCAGTCGGCGCCAGCCCCCGCGATCAATTCAAGAAAACTCCTCCCCAAAGCAGGCCGGGAGCCACCGCCGCCATAAAGATAAGAGGTTTTCGTAATTGGCTCCCACCCATGCGGAAACTGGTAAGAGCCTGGCACAGGCTGGCGCCGCAGGTTACTGAGCCGAGGTTCCCGCACGCTTTCGATACCAACGGGATTCTTTCCAAAGGAATTTTGGCTTTTTCAGTAAGAACTTCGACGACACGCGGGTTGGGCTGGTGCAATGCGAAATAATCGACTTCGCTTCGTGGTCTCGCGCTCAGGTTTTCCAGCGTCGCGATAATGCGCTCCAGTTCAGTGATCGCGGCGTACGCAAGTTGCTCACCTTTGAATTGAACATTCAGCCCGGCATTCTCAGAGATCTTTACGCCCAGCGAAGATGCGAATGTCCCAGAACAGCCCCAGACGAATTCCTGGAGCCTTACGCAGCCAATCTGGGCATCGGTCGCAGCGTTGGTGAGAACGAATGCACAAGCCCCATCACCAAAGAGCCCCCGGAATTCTCCCGGCACTTGCGGCGCATCGAACCTGCGGCTATGAACTTCCGCGGCCACGACGAGCGCCACTCCTTGAGGTCTTGTGCGCAACAGACTCTTGGCCACTGCCAGCGAGTAAATCAGGCCTGCGCAAGCTCCTCCGACGTCCAAAGCAGCAGTGGTGTCCCGCAGGAGGAGCCGCGAATGCAGAGAAGCTGCGAAGGACGGGAAACCAAGGAACGTTGCGCTGGTCGTAACCAGGAAGTCAATCTGGTCAACAGGGATTTCCGTCATTTCCAGGGCGATTTCGGCGGCCCTCTGACCCAGAGCTAGTTCATCTTCAGTGTCGGAAGCAAGGCACACACTGTGAATCCCTGCCCCATCGCGGATTTTGTGCATGGGAAGAGCTAAGTTACGATCGATCTGTTCCGCGTCAACCACTAACGAACCCAGTGCGTACCCCCAACCCCCCACTGCGGTGTCCCGCGCACTGTCGTCCTGCTGCCTTGCGCCCACCCACGGCTTTTCGTCAGGGCAGGGTTTTTGGGCTTCTCGGATCATGTCTGCCAGCGTACGAATGCTTTTTGGCCGATTCTCCGGCCAGGGGTTGCCAAAATCCCGAATATCCGTTGCCGATTCGATACCAATCAGTGTATCCACCCACGCCATTGAGTCGAGTGCGCCGGTTTCGACAAGGTCAACGCCATCTTTTGGAAGGGGAGAAAGTTTGCTTCCCACGCATGCTCGGGCGGTGGCGAGTGCGGTTTCCAAGTCGAACGCTAGACTCATGGGAAGCCATCCTGAGAGCAATTGATCCAGCAGGGCGATCAGAGGACATCCAACCAAGAAACATCAGGCTGTGGAAACAGAGAATCGAGCATCAGCCAGCACTTGTGTCCGTTGTCGGGTCTCGCCAGACCGATCCGCGCAAATCCGTGGAGAGCCTGCAGGAGCTTGTTACGAATGAAGCGGTTTAGATAGCGATCGAGGTCAAAGTGGCCGCCGGACCTTGTGAGGCGTTCCATAACCTCATCCATAAAACGCCGCCACTCCCGGTCAACGACGGGAAGGCTATTCAGTGTTTCGCCGGAAACAAGCACCAAGCGGGCCCTTAGAGTTATGCGGTTGGGGTCCTGGAACACCAGGAACCGAAGATTTCTGTATAGACAACCACAAATCGAGCTGCTTGCCTGGCTAGAGTCCACCCACGCGTTTCCGCCTTTTGTGTCGACGTGTAGTTCACATCCGAAAAGTCCTTCCAGTTCCGTGGAAACCTCAGCTCGCTGAAGCATGTTGACTAACTCGACCTCGCTCGGGCACGTGCCACTTGCTTCCAGCCCGTCGGTATTCTGGTCCTCAGTGTGTGGCGGACAAACAGATGTGGGGCGGGACGTGAAACGAACCTCACTACCGCGCTTGTGAGGAAATGCCCTGTCCCATGCGAAGCCCTGTGGTGGAATCGGGCGGACGGATCGAAACAAATTCTCTGTCGCGGCCTCGATCCCAATGACGCACAGCCCCGAACCCATCTCCGTAATGTCAGAGAGAATCAGCTCTCGCATGACTGGCCTTTCTGGCTTTTTTTTGGCGCGGTGGGTTGGTCATGACCAGATGCTTGATTTCGATCTGGTGACCTTGGGCATTCCAGTGTCGCGCTATCATCTCGGCGGCCAGGCGGCGATGACATTTTTCCGGCTCCGCCTCAGAGCATAGAAGCGCGATTCTTCCCTCAAATGAGGCCGGATCCACCTTTTCTAATACCTGCCGCTGCGCCATCAATTCCGCAAACGATTCCTCGTATTGTGCCCAATCACGCGACTTAAGGTAGGCGGTGCGGATCTCAGGGCTGGGTGCAAGAATGGGTTGATAGTCGTAGGCGATTCCTGCGACTCGGTGAAGGAAAAAGGCTAGGTCGGGATATTTCGCAAAGCCCGAGAGTTGCCCAACACGATTCTCTCGGATATCAACGAGCTTCTGCACCTGAGCCTCTTGAAGAAGTCGGAAAAACTCCTCCGCCGTCTTCTTTGTGAAGCCGATCGTGAATATTGTTGACGTCATTTGCCGTGCTACCGAGTATCGAGCGCGAAGGGTTTAACGCGGAAGGCGAATCTTTCGGCTTGAAGTCGGTAGGCATTCTCCAAGGCCTCGGTGCGAGCACCGGGGAAAAGCGTGTTGGCCGCGACAGCCTCGAAGCCGGTCCCGGCGAGCAGGCGATTCTCAGCGGCCTCTTGGGATTCAATTCGCGCGCCTTTGCGGATGTGCAACGGAGTGGCTCCCAGTTTGGTCAATTCGGGGCAGACCATCAGGAAGCGATGACACTCCAGCGGGTCTTCCTCTGCGCACATCATCGCCACCGACCGACCCTCCAGTTCCTTCCAGAGGCGGCCTATCCCTGCCTGGAATGCGTAGGATTTCCGGCGCGCCTTATAATCGACGAGACCATCGGGGCGATAGGCGTCCGCATCATCCGGGCGGCCTCCTAATTCCTCTCCCAGAAAGAGGTACTCCAGGTGTTCGGTCTGCAGCAGTTTCTCGAATGCAGGCTGGCTAAAATGTGGCCACCGCGCGCTCTGCGGCACGGTGCGTACATCGACCACGAGCTCGACGCCATGGTCTTTTAACAGTGCGGCAAAGTTCTCAAAGTTCAGGATCGAATGACCGACCGTGAAAAGCGAGTGAAGGGCGTTCTTCGGAACTGGGAGATTACTCCCCATGTCCAGCATTGTACTCTTTAGGGAGATGCGAGTAAACCCCTCGACAATACCTTGCTAAACAAAAGGCGTGATGCGATGCGTCCTAACAGTAGGGAATGTGTTCTCACGGTGGGGGACGGAGATTTTCCGCTACTGGATCACCGCCGCGGCGGCGGATTTCTCTTGCAATCGGCGGACGGGCCAGTCAAAATTCGGCTTCTGGTTATGGTGATGGAGCGCCACCTTGAAGTATCCCATGCTGAATGGGATTGATGGCTCCTACCTGGTGAGGTAGGGGCCATTTTTGTTTTGGGAACCGATGCTGACCGGCATAGCTAAAGATTTTTCCCCTCGCCCCCCTTTGGGAAACCCGTCAGCCGACGGGCGGATGCGGGAGGTCAAGACCAACGTCAATGCCACGGGTCGAGTTTCCCGCAGTGGCTGGGCTGGCGCCACCCCGCCAGCAGGAAGGTTGAAGGACGAGCATTGGACAAAACTAAATCTCAAGCAAATCACTGCGACACCCAACGCCCGCGAGGCCTGCGAAAATGAGCGATGCTGACGGTTCTTCGCGGCTTCTCCGCTTGGCAAGTTTGGGGGAGGAGTTAGGGGCGCCATCCATCGCGCAGGACGGCAAGGCGCTGGCGGGCCGCGTGTCGGAAGGCCGCTTTTACCTCGCATGTATCGGCCAGTTCAAGCGCGGCAAATCAACCCTGATCAACGCCCTGATCGGCGAGCCCGTTCTCCCGGTTGGCTTTGTTCCGGTGACGGCGGTGCCGACGGTGATCCGGTATGGTGCGCACAAGAAGGTTCGAATCCAGTTCCGGGATGGCGCATGGCAGCCGATCGCCGCCGCAGATCTCGACCAATATGTTTCCGAAGAACACAATCCGGAGAACATGAAGGGCGTGGGAGGCGCGGAAGTTTATGTGCCCAGCGCGTTGCTCTCTGCGGGCATGTGCCTCGTCGATACGCCTGGCTTGGGCTCGGTGTTTACCGGCAACACGGCAGCAACGCAGGCTTTCATTCCCCACATCGATGCTGCACTCGTGGTGGTGGGCGCGGACCCTCCGCTCGCGGGCGAGGAGCTGGCGCTCGTCGAGGCCGTGGGGCGGCAGGTAGAGAATCTCATCTTGGTACTGAACAAGGCCGACCGCACCACCGATGCGGAAAGAGCGGCGGCTGTGGGGTTCACCCAAAAGGTTCTGGAAAAACGTCTCAAGCGTTCGGTGGGGCCGGTGTTTGAAGTCAGCGCGGCGGAGCGCTTGGACAATCGCGGACCCGAGCGGGATTGGGGAAATCTGCTGGCGGCGCTTGAGCATCTTGTTCAAGGCTCCGGCCGTCAGCTTATCCAGGCGGCCTGCGACCGTGGGGTCGAGCGCCTGAGCGAACAACTCTTGGCCATCATCGCCGAAGAGCGCGAAGCGCTCGAGCGGCCCATCGAGGAATCCGAACGGCGAATCGCCGCGATGAAGGAGACCATCGCCGAAGCGGAACGCTCGATGCGCGAGGTCGAATTTCTCTGGATGGCCGAGCAGCGGCATCTCTCCGACTTGTTTGTCGGCCGGCACAAGGAGTTCCTCGGATCGGTTTGGCCCCAGGCGAGTGAGGAATTCGAGCGGGCTTTGAGATCGGTCGAGCGCGCGCTGGGCCCCTCGTATCGCCGCGCCGTCATGCGCGAGGCGCAGGGAATTGCGCAGCGGCACGTTCTGCCCTGGTTACGGGTCGAGCAAGAGGAGGGAGAGAAGGAGTATCGGCGAGTGGCCAGCCGTTTTGTGCAGATGGCGAACGAATTTCTGAAGAAACTTGCCGACGCTGGCATTCGCGAATTGGCGCGCATGCCGCACGCACTTGACCCTGAGACGGGATTTCGGACCCGATCGGAGTTCCTGTTTCGCGACATGATCGAGATCGCGCAGCCGGCATCCCCGCTGCGATGGCTGGCCGATTTGATCTTGGGGCTCGTGGGAGCCCGTGGCGTGATTCAGAGCGAGGGGCGGGAATTCCTGGGCCGGCTCCTGGAAGTCAATTGCTCGCGGGTGCAGAATGATATCCTCAATCGCGTGCAGGAAAGTCGTGGTCGATTGGAAGTCGAGATCCGAAAGCTGCTGCACGAAATCAGCCGCATCGCAGTCGAAGCCTTGACCCACGCGCGGGAGGCACGAGCCGCCGGAGCCGCGGCCGTAGAAGCCGCTGTGGCGCGGCTCGACCGCCTGGAACGCGAGATCGCCGAATTGTCATTCGATGGGAAATCGTGAGCACGGATGCCCGCCGCTTGTTAGCAATTGAAGTCGCGGAGCGCACCGATCAGAGTGTTGTCGTGGGGGGCGTCCTATGTGAAGACTTATGGCCGGATACCAGGCCTGTGGGTTTCCGTTTCATCGACTTGTTGCTTGTGGAGCTTATCGTAAAGCTGAAATTCCTGTTGGCCGCGTTCCTTGTCGCCCGTGCGAACGTAGACCTGCGCCAAGCGGTAATGGGGGTCGGGATCGCCAGGTTTGAAATCGCTAGCGGTTTTGAATTCCGCGATGGCCTCCTGGTCGCGGTGCTGGTCTTGAAGAAGCACGCCGAGCTGAAGGTGCGCGTCCGCCAAGCGCGGGTCCAGGGAGATCGATTTCCGGAGCAAGGCCTCAACCTCGGCCAGGTCCACCGCCTGCTGACCACCCCCCCGCGCGCCCTTCCAGGAACTGAGGGCGTAATAATAATAAGCCAAGGCGTTGTCAGGGTTGGTCTCCGTGAACCTCTTCATGTGCTTTACGACCTCGCCCGACTTCCCCACCGAAACGTTGTACATCTTGCCGAGGAACAGGTAGGGACGCGGGTCCGATGGGTTCAGGTCGGAAGCGTGGCAGAGCGCCTCGATCGCTTCGTCGTAACGGTTGCGGGAATAGTACGCGATGCCGAGGTCGACATACATCCGCTGCGAGTTGGGATAAATCGTAACACCACGATTGAACACCTCAATCGCCCGCTCAAGGTTGTCGTGGATGAGCAGTTCGTTCCCCAAGTCAAAGAGGTTTTTCTCGCTCGGGTCCATGTCCGCGGCAAGCTGGTAATCTATGATCGCGGCGGCCGGATTGCCCAAAGCTTCGTCGGCCTCCCCCAACAGGTTGTGGAGTTCGGCGGCGTCTTTCCGGTGGAGCATGTCCTGCAATAAAGTTCGCGCAGGGCCGGGGCTTTTGGTCTCGAGGTAAGCAACGGCGAGATCGTATCCGTTGTCGTAGTCCGCGGACCTCAACTTCTCCGCTCTTTCAAGGTAAGGGATGCCCGTTTTAAAATCATTCACAGAGAGATAGAACTCGCCAAGTTGATGATTGGCTTCGAAACTATCGGGATTGTCCCGAACGGCTTTTTGGAGCTCCCCTTCCAACTTCACGGCTTCGGGGCTTCCCGGCACGCGAGCGGGGATCTTGAGCGTTGTGCCGCTGAGGCTGGGCCCCTCGCCCATCAAGCGTCTCGGGCTCTGCGCTTGTGAGGAGTACCCGGCGGTGTCGATTGTGGTTTTGACTGCGCTGGCCTTCAAGGGGGTGTCGTCGTAATACCCGGGCTGTGGCGGGACGGTGGCCGCCTGAGCAGGACCGGCCGATGCGGTCGCGACGAGATGCAAGTCCACGGTCGCGGAGGCTCCGCCCTGTACCAGCACGGCGGTTCGCGTCGCCGACTGGAAGCCGGCCGCTTCTGCGGAAAGGGTGTAAGTGCCGGGTTCCACCACCGGGAACGAGTAATGGCCGCTCGGATCCGCAACGACGGATTGCCGGGTGCCATCCGCGGCCGCGAGCGTCACCCTGGCGCCGGGAATGGGGGCTTGGGAAGGGCCGGCAACGATCCCCACTACAGCGCCTGTCTGGCCGGCGAAGACGCCACCGACCCCCAATACGATTGCCAACAGCGAGCCCACAAGTGCAGCCCGGATCAGCGCGCCGTACCACAGTTGTAGCGGCGGTCTCCGACCGTCGCGCCTTTGATTCAATAGATCCCGGCGGTCAGAGACCGCCGCTACAACAAATGACCGGCGTTTCCGGCGACCCTCGGCAGCACGCGAAGAAGCAAGCTCGGAGCGTTCCCCCGCGAAGTGGTTTATCCTAGCCATCGACATTCCTAACCCGACGCCAAGTGAGAACACAATTGTAGCATCAGGCTTACACTGGAACCAACGAGCCGCTCTTGCATTGAAAACCACTGGTTCTGCGCATATAATCCATTCATCCTTGATCCGCCGTCCCGGAGCAAGGCCGGACTCCCAGCGAAGTCTCCCTCGCAAGGTTTGCTCATGGAGAACGGACTTCGCCCAGACACTCAGACCGGCGCCAGGCTTGCAAGCGACCCTGAATCCGCAGTGGACAATTCCAAGCGGACGTTCTTGCGGGCTGCGGGTTTGCTCATTGCTGGTCTGATGGCTCCCCAAGCACGCGCGCACGAGAACCCGCAAGCTCCAGCGGGTTCAGGTCACAAGGTGGTGGTGGCCATCATTGGAGGAGTGCGCCGAGGTGAGACTTTTTCGCCGGAGGGTCTCGCGAACATCCCGCACCTTTCGGCGGACCTGCTGCCCAAGGCGCTTTTCTACCCATCCGCGCGCAACGAAGGCGTGACCGCGCATTTCAACGCAATTTCCAGCATCCTTACTGGCAACTGGCAGCGTGTGGATGATTGGGGAAAGCTCGCCCCGACCACTCCCACCCTGTTCGAGCAATTTCGCAAGGGACTGCGCGTCGATCGCAGTGACGCCTGGGTGGTGGCCAGCAACAAGGCGCTTACCAGCCAGATCGGCGCGAGTTCGGCTTCGGACTATGGCCCGGCGTACGGCGCCAACGTGGTGTTTCCCAAGCAACTGATGCTCACGGCCGTCGTCAACGCTCTCCGCGAGGGGAGGACCGCAAACATGGCGGACCGGAGCAAGGTTGAGGCGGAGCTCGAGAGTGCGATGGAAGGGAGCAACTACGAAGGCCTGGGCTGGACGGTGTTCGATGCCGCCGACCGGCTTGATCCCCGCGTGCGGGGCACGATCGAGACCGCCATCGCCAGTTTCGTCCGCGGCGGCGGCCCCACCTCCGGCGACGAGCTCACCTTTTTCATGACCCGCGAGGTCATGCGCAAGTTTTCGCCGCGCTTGTTAGTGGTGGTATTTTCCGACGTGGAAGTGGCGCACTTCGGTTCTTATGCGCTTCACCTGTCGGGCATTCGAACGGCGGACCGCCTTGCCTACCAACTGTGGCAGGAGGTGGAAGCGAACCCCGCGTACCAGGGGAAGACCACCCTGGTGATTCTCCCCGAGTTCGGGCGTGATCCGGATGGCTCCTCGACCAACGGATTCTTCAATCACCGCGCCAACGAAGAATCCACCCGGAACACCTGGATGATGACTCTGGGGGCGGCCGTCGACAAGCCTCAAACCATCGAACGCCCCATTCGCCACGTCGATCTTTGCCCCACGCTCGCGGGTTTGCTCGGATGTCCGCCACTGGATTCGCAAGGCGCAACGCTCGCGGAGTTTCGCGGCTAACAGGAAGGAATTATGCGGGTCGAGGAGAAGCTGCCGGAAGATCTTCAGGACGCTTTGAGGAAAGGCCTGCTCAAACGCCTGCCGCTGACCTTTCTTCCCTTCGTCAATCAGCAACTCCACGAATGGGAGTATCTTTTCCCCAGCGAACGCCAGTCGACCGAGAGGCTTCTCCTTTACGTGGCAAGCCTCGACCCGGAGCAGTCTTCCGGCCTCTTCTGGGATGTGGTGCAGCTCGAAGAGAAGATGGGGGTGCGCCACTGGCAGTTCTCGACCACCGAACAGACGATCCAGAACTCCTCTTTGCTCGCCCGTTCGCCCTACTTTCAGGATTGGCGGCGCGCCGTGCAGGCGGTATTCGACGCGGCAGATCAGCATGCGGTGAAGACGAAGGGTGCGCCTGTCAAATCAGCAAATCGACTGGTTCTGCTGGACATTCCCCTGCCTCTCCCCGTCGATGCGGCGAGTGTGTGGCGCCGGTGGCAGGGAATCGGCCGGCCTCTCGAACTCGATCTCACTCGGGCCGGCGGCCTTAACAGCCCTTTGGAGTTTCTGCTCGCCGGCACACCCACCGCGGCCGGTGGGCGTTCGGGAGGACTGCTGGACGCCGCCCGGAGCCGTTCCGAAGCCTCGTCTGCGGACACTTGGGTAATCGAGGCTGGAAACAGCCTGGTGGATCATCTTGTGGACGGGGGGCTTTCCGCTGCTGCCATTCCCACTGCGATCTTGCTCAGCAACGCGCGGCTGGACCGCTACCGGCAGAGCTTCTCCCACGAAATGAATACCATGAGCAAGGATCTTGCCGACGCCGACGCAGTGTTCGATCATCTGCGCAAAGTCGACGTCACTCCGTGGTGTCCTCCGGAGGTGGCTTCGGAACCGGCAGTTCGAGAGTTCTTGCGGGCGCTGTATCTCACCGGCAACGGCGCCGTGATCTATGGCAACTCGTTTGTGGAGTGGGCGGCCTCGGAAGCGTTTCGCCGCGCCCGGCCTTCCTTCCTGGCCGCGCAATTCGGGATTCGCAGCAAGCCCAAGCCTTTTACCGGTGTGGCCGTGTTCGATAACCCGGACCAGGTGAACCCTCTCCCTGCCGTCGACGACTTGCCCGGAAGCGCCGTGGACGCGCAAATGCTGGCGCTCTACGTGTGGTTGGCCGCCCACCGGTATGAGGAATACCAGCGCTCGACCGTATGCGTCTGCCTGGCCGAGAGCCTCGGGCAAGCTTACGTGGTCGCGCCCCCGGAATTCGCCCTCTGGCGGGAGACGCAGCCTGTCCCCCTCGACCACCTCGCCGCCGCCCTACGCGCCTGGATCGCTTAACCCATCACCAATCGCGCCTGGGAGCGCGGGCTTCCAGCCCGCTCTCCTATTCCAATGCGGGCTGGAAGCCCGCGCTCCCAGGTCTTGCCCTCATCCTTCACCAATCACTAAATTCTTTACTGCCCGGCGTGAGTGTCCTTCATGGAATAGACGAATTGCTTAAGTTCCGAGCGCCGCTTGTCATCGTCGGCCAATTGCTGCGCGTAGAGTTTCTGGTGGATTTGGAACTCCTTATCGGCCAAATCCTTTTTCTCCAGGTGCACATAGGCCTGACCCAGGCGGAAGTGGGCGTCGGGGATACTCGGGGAGAGCCGGAGCGCCTCCTGGTATTCCGGCACGGCCTCGGCGAACCTGTGCCGTTGCGAGTAAAGGTTGGCAAGCTGAAGATGGGCGTCCGGAAGGGAAGGATCGAGGGCGACGGCCTTTTTCAATAAAGACTCAACTTGATCAAGATAGGCCGGAGAAGTCTCCTGCCGCCTTGCCTTCCATAGGCTCAGGGCGTAATACAAGGTGGCCTGCGCGTCATGCGGCCGGAGGTCAGAAAAACGATGGAAGCACTCCACCACATCGTCGGCCTGCCCCGGGGCCCTGTCGTAAGCTAAGCTCAAGACCGAGTACGCCCGAAGGTCGGAAGGGTCGAGGTCGGCGCCGTGCATAAGGGCCTTCACGGCCTCGTCGAAGCTGCCCTGCAAATAAAGGGCAAGGCCCAAACCGACGGCGAGCCGCGCTGACGTGGGATAGCGTTTCAGCCCCTCGGAGAAAACTTCGATGGCGGGGTCCGGAGTTTGATGGAGAAGAAGTTCGCCTCCCCAATCGAAGAGGTTAGACTCGCTCGGATCCATGTGCGCCGCGAGCTCGTATTGATTTACCGCGGCAACATAATCTCCTGCCTTCTCTTCCACCCCGGCAAGCAGGTTGTGCAACTCGGCTGTGTCCTTCTGCTTTAAGAGTGCCTGAATCTGCTCACGGGCTTCCGGCAAACGGCCGGTTTCCTGGTCCGCCATCGCCAGATCGTAGCCATTGTCATAGTCGGCAGGATTCACACGTTGCGCTTTTTCCAGGTACGGGATGGCCGCGGAGATATTTCCCGATCGAAGATAAAACGCTCCGAGGTTGTGATTGGCGTCGAAGCTTTCGGGTTCGAGTTCGACGACTTTCTTGAATTCCTTCTCCGCCAGCGGCATCTTTCCACGGTGCACAAGGCTTGTGGCTAGGTTATTTCGTGCCGGCCCGGACGTTGGGCGAAGCCGCACGGCTTGTTCAAAGAGCGGCGTGGCCTTTTCCTCGTGGCCTTCCGACGAGTAAACGAGCCCGAGTAGCTCCAGAACGTCAAAACTATTGGGCACAGCCTTGTTAAGCGCTTCGAGCTCCTGCTGGGCGACGGGGTATTGCCCGGAATTGAAATGAGCAAGTGCGGATTGGAACTTGCGGTCAAGCGCCTCGGTGCCCGTCCGGTTTGCCGACGCGCACAGGGCGGCGGAGAGAAGTAGACCGACTGCTCGCCACGGAAAGCGGAACATTACCAGTTTATCTTAGCACCACTTCAAGGTAGCAAATAACAAGGGCGTCCCGGTACATTAGGGCGCCCTTGTGGGTTATGCTTTGACTTAACCTAGAACAAAAGCTTCAAAGCGAATTGAATCTGACGCGCATCCTTGGACGGGAAGCGTGTTGCTCCAATGTCCCCAAAGTTCACGTTATTGTAGGTGCCCGAATTCGGAACCGAAGTGACCCCATTTCCACCAAAATTCGGAGGATCGAACGTGGGGTGGTTGAGGATGTTGAAGAACTCACTCCGGAATTGGAGGCCGAACCGCTCGGTCAGCTTGAAGTTCTTGAACAGGGAGTAGTCGAAAGCAGTTATGCCCGGACCGGAAACCTGACTATCACCCCCGCCCAACAGGGACAGATTATCAGGTACCGTGACGCAACCCGTAGGGGTAGTCGTCCCAGGCTGGCAAGGCTGAGTGAAGGCGGCTGCGTTCAGGAATCCGCTGTGTCGGTCATTAGAAGTTGCGGGGTTGGTCATGCTCCCGTGCCGGTTAACCCCCGGAATGATGAACGCGGTGCACCCTAAGCTGCCCGTGGTACCGTCCGGGCAGCCAATCGTCAGAGGTTGACCGCCCTGAATGGTGGCGATCCATTGCATCGACCAGCCGCCGATGATCTGGTTTGCCGCTCCCGAGGTGTCCTTCCCGAATGCTTTCCCCTTTCCGAAGGGAAGTTCGTAGATACCGCTGAAGTGAACGACGTTACGAATATCGTAGTCGGCGTCCTGGTAATCACCCTGAATCCCGAAGCCGGCCAGGGTGGGGGCTCGATGTCCTTCCCCGACCCCTCCATTGAGAAGGTCTCCGGTATCACTCCGGGCCCTCCCAAAAGTGTAGGTCCCGAGGAAGGTCAGACCTTGCGAAAAGCGTTTTTCCACCGAGGCCTGTAGGCTGTTGTAGTAACTCGAACCTTCCGTTGCGTCGTAGCTGGATCCTTGCCCGAACAGTGGTAGGGCAAGGTACAACTGCGAAATCGCACCGCTTACTGGGGTGATGGCGTTCACGTTATTGGTGCCGGGAAACACCTCGATGTGGCGAGTTGTATTCCCCACGTAGGCCATCGTTACCGTGGTGTTGGGCGTCACTTCATACTGGAAGGTCATGTTCCAACCTTGCGTGTAAGGGGTTTTGTAGTTGTATTGGATACTATGGAAGCCCAATCCCGCCGCTCCTACCAGGGCCGGGTCGAGAGGTGTGCAAGTAAAGCCCGACTCAAAGGCAAAGAAGTTGGCGCATGCAGTGCCGGCGAGGCTCGGGAACGTGGCGGCGTTAATCGGTGTTTCGCTGTTGGTGGCGCCGGGGGTAAAGCCGAACTGGAAAGGATAATTCTCTCCAATGTTGGGGCCATATCCGCGGTTTTCAAACCCGTTGTAGAACATGCCGTATCCGCCGCGCACGACCAGCTTCGACGAGGCTTGGTAGGCGAACCCAATACGCGGACCCAAGTTGTCCCTTTGCGAGGTGCCCAAGCCGCGTTGCCGGGTATAGACGATGTTAATGGGCGTCCCCACGTACGTCTCTGTCGCCCCGGCCGAGTTGGTGTAGGTGTAGTTGTCATTGGCCGTATCCTGTAGGAAGCTCGGGGACAGCACGGAGTTTTCCCGCTGAATGGGAATCAGGTACGTGGCAGCGGCGCCATTGATTCCCGGAATCAGGTTGGCTTGGGCGCCGAAGCGTTCAAACGTCTGGCCGAAATAGTCCCAACGAAGCCCCAGGTTCACGGTCAGCTTGGGACTTACTTTAAAGTCATCCTCGAAATAAGCGCCCCAGTAATTCTTTCCATCATCGGTCCGGGCGTTATTGGAGGCATAGATTTGGTCCGATCCCCCGTCGTAGGGTGCGGCGCCAGGCACTCCCACCAGGGAGGTCGGGCCGGGGGTCAAGACCATTTGCGCCATGCCGGTGTCGTCGGATTGCCCCCCGGGAATCTCGGTGTAATCCCCATCGAAATTGAACTGGCCGTGGGAGAAGGGTGGCTGAAGGGTGGCGTACCTGACGCGTTGGTATTCGATGCCCATCTTAAAGGTGTGTTTGCCGTACGTCTTGGTGAAATTGTCCGCTGCCTGGGTGGTTTCACTCGTTTCCACCGAAGGCAGGTAGTTGTTGCTACCGATGGTATTCAGGCCGGCGATTCCGAACGCGGGCAGGCCGCCGTTGAGGGCGAACTGAGGAATGCCCTGAATTCCATACTGGCCCGGAATTCCGCTGTCGCTAGGGACGGGCCCAGTGCGGGATGTACCGAGGCGGCTGTATCCAATCCGCGCCTCGTTCACGCTGGTGGGTGAAATCGTATGCGTCCAACTGAGAACCGGCGCAGTGGAATTCGCGGTCTGGATTCCCTCGATGAAAGACCCCCCATCGGCGATTCCCTTGAAGGGACCCGGAATGAACTGCGGATCGTTGACAAAGTGAAACGCCGCGAAGATCTGGTCCTTGTCTCCCCGGTTGAAGTCCACGCGCGCGTCAAACGCGTTGCGGTTTTCGGTCCCTAAGGGCGAGGAGGTATAGTTGCTGGTGATGCCCCCGGTGTTGGCCGCAGGATAAAGCCCGAGGATCTTAACCGCGTTGGCGTCAATCCGGCCGGCGGGAAGCTGGTTGAGCCCGCAAGCGGCAAGGGTATAGGTGACGGTCGTGAGCGCGCAGGTGCTAAAGGGATCGCGGACATATCCCGTCGTCGTCGCGGTCATGCCGGTAACGGGATCCACGGAATTTGCGGTGACCGTACGGAGGGTCGCGGGATCGAAAACGGTTCCATTCGGGAACGACCGGCCGAGGTCATCGGTTTGAGTCCCAGACTGGCCGTTGATAATATCCGTCAAATTGGTGAAGCCACTGCTGACCTCACCCGCGGTCGGGACGCTGGAAGTTGAAACTTCCCCCTGCCGCCGGCGCAGGCCTTCGTAGTCGCCGAAGAAGAATACTTTGTTCTTAATGATCGGGCCACCCAGGGTGCCTCCGAACTGGTTTTGCCGAAATTCACCCTTATTGCCGGGTATGCCAACTTCGTCTTCAAACCAGTCCGCGGCGTCGAACTTATCGTTGCGGACAAATTCCCAGGCGGTGCCATGGAACTGGTTCGTGCCGGATTTCATTGTGGCGTTCATGATGGCCCCGCCAGCGCGGCCAAACTGCGCGCTGTAATCCGAGGTCTGCACCTTGAACTCCGAAATCGCATCCACGGGCGGGAGAACCACGAAGTTGGTGCCGTTCAGAAAGTCCACGGCGTTCGAGTTGTTGTCAATTCCGTCGAGCAGGTAGTTGTTTTGAGCAGGCCGCAAGCCGTTGGCCGAGAAGGCGCCGGATGCGGCATTGCCGCGCGTATCGGCTTCCGGCGTGTTAACGCCTGCCCCTAATTGCGCGAGAAAGGTGAAATTCCGCCCGTTCAAGGGCAAGTCGTTGACCTCTTTCGAATTGACGACCTGGCCGACTGAGGCGTTCTGGGTCTGTAGGACTGGCGCCGCGCCGGTGACTTCAATGGTCTGGGTCACTGCGCCGGGCTTTAGCGTGAGGTCAATCACTAATTGCTGTTGAAGTTCCAGGTTGATATGAGGTTGAACGTCCTTGGCGAAACCTGAAGCTTCAGCACTTACCGAGTAAACACCGATCTTGACAGGAGTAAAAACGTAAGTGCCGTCACCTCGGGAATCCATGGTGACAGCAAGGTTGGTTCCTTCATTCGTCAGGGTCACCTTGGCGTTGGGGATAACTGCGCCGGTTTGGTCCTTGATGGTTCCCTGAATTGACCCCGTATCCGCCTGAGCGTGAAGCTGGACACTGGTCAAAATGAAAACGGCAGGGACAGCCAAGGCCAGAAAGAGGTAACGCAGGGAATACCCGTATCTTCGCATTAACTCATCCTCCTAATCCTCCTCCGCAGGCTTACGCGGGTGGAGAGCTGGATACCTGTGAAATGCCGTTTGGTTGGATTGGCCCAGGAATGACGCTTCGATTTTCGGGGTCTTTCCTCGGGCCGCAGCAACCACACAGAAGATCGCACACCGGGAAATGAACCGAGTCATGGGTCTGCTTCAGGCCTCCCGTGATTAATTCGCGACCGCCCTTATGCTCGATTCTTGGTTTTCCTAAACCCGACGAAAAGAACAAGTAGTTCAGTTAAACGCTTAACTGATTAGCATGGGTAAAATAGGCTTGTCAAGCTTTTTTTCGCACCTCTCGCAAGTTTCTTTCGGACACATTGTTCCTTTAAAACGGGGACCTAGTATCTTTAGATTACTGAACTCCCCGCTGGGAGCGCGGCCATCCTGGCCGCTCTCCTCATTCGGAGCGGGCTGGAAGCCCGCGCTCCCAGCTTGTGGCATGGCCATCCTGGCCATGACGGGTCACGGGCAGGATGCCCGTGCCACCTACCACGTACCTTGGGGCTTAAGGGGCTTGATCGGCAAGGGCCAGGGCGATTTGCAGGAATTGTTGCCGATCTTGCGGCGTCATGGCATGAGCTTTCCCGCTGCTCGCATTCCCCGGCCCTGTGGCGGCCAGGGCTTGCTCGATCCCTTGGACATTGAGCGCGCCGCGCGGGCCGCTCTGTTTAAACCGCTCCAAAGTTTCCCGCGACTTGGCGATTTGCCCGGTCTGGTAATACAGCACTCCGAGCGCCGAATAACCTCCTACCCATCCCGGCAGCAGGTCCACCGATTCTTTCAAATGCTGCTCAGCTTTTCCGATGTCTCCCTCCAGGGCCGACAAGACCCCCATGCCCCAGAGGAGCTCACCTGAGTCGGGAGTGCGCGCGAGCCCACGTTGCAGCGCCTCTTTCGCGTCCGCAGGGTCATTCGCCCGCAGATAGACCAGCGCCAGAGAGAGATAGGCCTGGTCCTGATCGGGGTTGGCGGCTATTTCCTGGCGCAACAACTTGACCGCCTCGTCGGACTGCCCGAGGTGGGCGAGGATATCAGCGAGCAGGGCCAAATTGCTCGGATCCTTCTGCCCTTGAGGCGAGACTTGCTGCGCGGCCGCGAGGGCGTCCATATAATCGCGCTCGCGGAAATAGGCATCGGCGAGGTCGTACCACGCGTCGTCGGAATTCGGATTGGATTGGAGAGCTTGCTGAAAATGCGCGATGGCATCCGGATATTGGTGGTACCGAGCCAGCAGCACTCCCACTCCCACCGTGGTGCGAAAATCACCCTGGCTTAACTGGTCGAGCTGAGCGATAGCTTGCTTGGCGTCCGCGACCCTTCCCAGCTTCAAATACGCTTCGGCGAGAAAATAAAAGTTCTGCGGCCGGTCGGAATGGTCTTTCACCTCCTGTTCCAACTGCGCGATGTCAGACTGGGCCTGCTGCTGGGGGGTAAGGTCAGCGCGATGATCCAGATAGGCGAAGATGTTCTGGAACGCGGAGGGAAGGGGAGTGGGGTCGCGGGAGAGGGTTTGGAAGATTTTCAGGTCGCGATCCGCTGCCTCCGTCTGGTGGAGATTCCTCTCGACCGTCTGGAGCCGGTAGTAGACCGGCGCCGGATGAGGATCCAGTCGTGCGCACTTCCGCAACAGGGGCACGGCTTCCTCAAACTTCTTCTGGCGGATCTTAACGTCAGCCAACTCCCGCAGGGCCTCGACGTAATTGGGGTCGGCGGCGAGGGCTTGTTGAAGCCATTTCGCCGCCACGTCGTATTGCCCCTGGCGGCTCGCGATATAGCCCAGGTTGTAAAGGCACGACACGTCGCGAGGGTCGGCCTTAAGCCCCTGCTCCAGGTACTTTACCGCCTCGTCAAATCGCCCCTGGTTGCGGTAGCAGAGAGCCATGAAAGCGTATGAGCGAGCGGAAGGGTTAACCTGGATGAGCGTCTGGAACGTGTCCCGCGCTTGATCCGATTTTCCCGACATGAAGTAACATTCACCGAGTGCCGCAAGCAGGTTCGGGCGATTGGGAGCAGCCTTAAGTCCCTCCTCCAGCAGCGGAATGGCGTCTTCAAAGAACGACTGTTTCATGCTCAGACGCGCCATGAGGAAGATGACATCGGTATTCGCCGGAGCAAGCTTGTGCGCTTTGACGAGCAACTCGAGGGCATCGAGGTCCTTGCCTTCGCCCGATAAAGTTTGGGCAATGAGATAGAGGGTCTCAACAGAATTCGGGGAGAGTTTCAGGGCTTGGCCCAGAATATCCACGGCCTTATCCTTATCCCCTTCTTTCAAATAGACTTGGCCGAGGTTGAACAGGGTCTCAAAGGTGTCGGGCTGGAGCGAGTTGGCGATTTCGAACTCGTGGATGGCGTCGCTGTACTGCTTTTGTTTGGCCAGAAGAAGCCCGAGCGTGAAGTGCGCGCGAACGTCGTTCTTCGCCTGCGCGGAGAGCGACCGCGCGAGTTCCAGACCCTTCTCCTTCTGCCCGGCGCCCAGGTACGCCTGGGTCAGGTTGAGGAGAACCTCCGGGCCTTGCGGGTGCACTCGATTGAAGTAAGTGATGGCGTCTCGCGGGTCGTTCCGGGCCAGCAGGACTAGCCCAAGGTTGTAGTTCGCGTCGCGGTTGGCCGGGTCGAGGCGCAGCGCGTCGCGGAATTCACGCTCGGCGAGGCCGTTCTTCTGCTGAGCGACGTATATGTTGCCCAGATTGGTGTGGGCGTCCGGCAGGTGAGGGTTCGTCGTAATCGCAAGCTGAAACGTTTTCTCCGCTCCGGCAAAGTCCTTTTGTTCGCCCAGGGAGATTCCGAGCAGATTGAGAGCTGCGACGTTCTTTGGAGACAACAGAAGGCCGGCCCGGATTTCCGCCTCCGCCTCTTTCGGGCGGTGCTGGGACAAAAGGTCCCGCCCAGCCGCAAAGTGCGCCTCGGCGGCGGTCTGCGGCGTTGTCGCGCTGGGAGGGGGGGGCGCAGTCTGGGTACCGATCCAACCCCGGGGAAGCAGTAACCCCGCCAGGAGGCAGACAAGCGAAAGGGACAATTTGGCGAGTGGCAAACGGGCGGCGTTTGCGGTCATCTTGCCCCTCCCTTCTCCCATCTTCTAGCCCCCAGTAGCGGGGATTTGCCCTTTATCCACAATCAATGGCCCACCTGTTCAAGCAAGCTTTTTGCCGCGGCGTGATCAGGATGCCGCGCAAGCCACTCCTGCAAGATCTCGCGAGCTTGGGTTTTCTCCCCCCGCCCCATATAAAGTTGCGCGAGGTTCAGGTAGGGCTGATCAAAGTCGGGCGCCACGCGAATGGCTTTCTGGAATTCTTCCTGCGCATCTGCCGTTTTACCCTGGCGCATAAACAGCACGCCGAGATTATTGAGCGCCTGCGGATAATCGGGGCGAAGGTTCACGGCCTGCTGCCAATACTTGAGTGCACCGTCCAAATCGTTGAGTTGCGCGTAAAGCATCCCGAGTCCGTAATTGATCTCCGGATCGTCAGGGGCCAGAGCGACGGCGCGGTCCAAAACTTGTTTCGCTTCGTTGAACCGCTGCTCGCGGCGATAGACGTTTCCCAGGTTGAACAGAGCGAGGGCGTAATCAGGACGCTGGCTGATGGCCTGCTGAAAATAGCGGGTGGCCTCAGCGTTATCGCCGGCCTGCGCCGCCAGCAATCCGAGATTGTTGAGCGCATCGGGATACTCGGGGCGCAATTCCAGCGTGCGCAGAAGATGGCGACGAGCCTCTTCCGGCTTCCCTTGCTTCAAATAGAGCGTTCCCAGATTGTACTGCGCCTCGGCGTAATCGGGATTGGCTTCGAGAGCCAGGGTGAATTCCCGGATGGCCTCGTCGAAGTAACCAGCCTGGGAAAAGGCCGCACCGTAAGTGAACGAGTTGCGCCGGAATTCCCCCAAGTGCAGCGTTCCGGGAAACGGCAGGGCCAACCTTCCCCTTTCCTCGGGTGTTTGCGGAATACGCGCGCGGTCCGCGTTCAAGCGCTCGGCCTCGACGGGTCCCTGATAGACCTTCACGATGAACCCCTTGGGGTCGATCAGAAATGTAGTGGGCAAACCGAGGTTTCGCCGCCGGTCAAACATGAAGTGGTAAACAAGATTGTAAATGCCCGCCACGTCGTCATCGGCCAGCAGGATGGGCAGGCGCAGTGCATTCGCGCGCACGAACGCGCGCACCTGCACCGCATCTTGCGGCTTGTCGAGGTTGATGGCCAGCATTTCGCAAGTCCCCGGTTTTCTCAACGCCGGGGAACGATCAAGCGCGCGCAAAGTCTCGACGCTGGGCGGGCTCCAGGTAGCCCAGAAATTCAGAGCCACCGCCGTGCCCCGCAGCGCCGACAGAAGGTGCGTCTCACCCGTGACGTCCGGCAGTTGGAAATCGGGAGCAAGGATGGGATCAATGAGCCAGGTTTCACAGTCGGCGGGTGGCGGCACGGGCGCCGGGGGAACTGGAACTGTCGCGAGAGGCTGATGGCGGGCAAACGCCGCAACCTCAAATCTCTCGGCGTCTTCTTCGATTTCAATCCGGTGATTCGCGGGCAGCCCCTCCAAATGCTGGACGCTGCCACTGGGCCAGCGGATTTCAGCGCGGGCGGAAACGGCCTTGCCGATTCCGAAGAAAATCTCTTTAGTGTGCTGAGAGGGGAAGCCTGTGCCGGCTTGCAGCATCTTCATCTGACGCCCCTCGGTGGTCTCGAGGATGACGACTGCGCCCACCGCATCGCGATTGCTTTTGATCCCCCGCAGCCGGAGGGCCAGCGCGTTGCCGAGACCCGCCGCCTCGCAACGCAGGATGCGCAATTGGGGTCCCATCCGATTCTTCAGGGCAATCTCCATCCGCCCGTCGTGATCGAAATCGGCGAGGGCGAAGGCGCGGCTGTCATCCTGAAAGTCCAGGCCGACAGCGCCCGAAATCTTGGAAAAGGTGCCGTCGCCATTGTTGTAGAAAAGAACGTTGCGTTGATAGCCCGCCCAGGTCCCGTCGGAGCGGATCAGTTCATTAATGGCGTTCCAGCCGAGTTCATAAGGGATCGTGGGATGAGCGTCCACCGGAGACTGCGACACTACCTGTTGCCAGAAGAAGCTTTCCAGGTCATCGTGGCTGGGGCCGGAAATCATGCCATTGGCGACGTAAAGGTGCGACCGTCCATCGTGCGCGAAATCCCAGGCGTGGCTGGACCATGACCAGCCCGCCCTCTCGATTCCCGCCGCCGCGCTGCGATCCTCAAACCGGCCGTTACCGAGGTTGTGAAAAAGGGAGTTGCCTTTGGCATGGTGACGGAATATCTCGCGCACGTCGGGAGGCATGTGCTCCAGAAAACTCATCTGCGACGTCAGTCGCATACCGGAGGCTTCCCACATGTCCGAAACGTAGAGATCGAAGTTCAGGTCATTGTCGTAGTCGAACCAGCAGGAACTCATTCCAGGTCCGACATCCACGACCCCTGCCTCCTCGGCAATATCCGAGAACGTCCCGTCACGATTGTTGTGATAGAGATTCTTCCGTCCAAAATCGTTTACCACGTACAGGTCCGGCCATCCATCGTTGTCATAGTCGGACCATGTGCAATCGAAGCTGAAGCGATCGTTGTTCTGGTTGAGACCCGTCGCCCCCGTGACATCCCGGAAGGTTGCGTCCCCTTCGTTGTGAAACAGGAAGTTGGGCGGGCCGTTTCGCGCGTCGAAGTAGGGGACAGGAAAGTGGTATTGCTCGAGCCCTTTGTAATAACTATACAAACAGAAATAGATGTCGAGGCGCCCATCGCGATCGTAGTCGCCGAAGGCCGCGCCTGTAAAGGCCCCCTGCGGGGGTTGGGCGAATCGAAATGCCTCCGGCTTCAGCGCAAACTTGCCGTTTCCCTGATTGAGGAAGAGCAGCGGGCCGCTGGCGGTAACCACCACCAGGTCCTGGCGGCCGTTGTTGTTGATGTCCGCGAAGAGGGCGCAAGGCGTGTTGTCGAGCACGCCTACGCCGGCCGCTTCCGTCACGTCCTCGAAAGTGCCGTCGCCACGGTTGTGGTAGAGCCGGTTGGGTAGGCCTGAGGGCTGGCAGATATAGAGGTCGTCGAACCCATCATTATCGTAATCACCCGCCGCAACGCCGTTGTTTCCATAAACGTCGATTCCGGTCGCGCCGTCGAGCACCGTCCGCCAATAATCCGTTCCGGGCCGCAATTGAGTGCGAAAAGAGGAGACGTCCTTCAAGGCAGTGGAGGTGATGTCGACGTATACCGGATGAGGGGTGAGGCTCTGTATTTCCGCCAGCGGTTGCCACTTCCTCGCCATCCATGCCGCCGCGTCCTGCTCCCAATCGATCTTCCACGCGCCGATTCGCTCGAACCGGTAGAGGCGCGGCCCTGTGCCCACGAGCGTGTAGCGAATCTCGGCCGAGATGCAGAGCGGAGAATCCGAGGCGACCTGCAAATCCGCCACCTTAAAATCGGCGACGAGTACTTCGGAGAACAAAACGAGCGAAGATCGGAATTCTTCGAGAAAGGCGTCCCGCCCCAGCGACAGGTCCGCGAAAAACTTTGCGCGCCGGATCGTGATTATCGAATCATCGCGGACTGTTTCAAGTGTCTGGGCGCGGGGCGAAGCCGCCATAAGCTGCGGCGAAAGGAACGCGGCGAGCGCGCGCAGGTTATCCTTCTTTCGGCGAAGGTCAACTGCCCAGCGGGTGAAGAGGGTTTCTATCTCACGCCCATACTTCTCGCTGGGATAATCGTCCACCTTCTGCCGTGCTTTTCGAATCAGCTCCTCGAGGGGCGAGCGCGTTCGATATTGAGGGAGAATCCGATAGTCATGGAACAGCGGGTTCGCCGCAACCGCCTGAGTCGCAGCTTCCTGAGTGAGCGGAACTCCGCCCGCCCCAGACAAAGGCGCGGGGAGGAACAGTGCAGAGGCAGAGCCGCATACACCCAGGAAGTCCCGGCGCGTCAACGCGGCTTTGAGCCCTCGTGGAGGAGTTGCCATCAATGCTCACGCCCCGTGTAAGGTGCCGAACGCTCTAACCTAACAACAAGGCCGCTTCGCGGTCAAGAAAGCTCGACCTTGAGGGCTTTGATAGACCTCATCGTCCCTTACAAGGGCTCAGTGCCTGGTCCATGGGACGTACGGACAAAACGTCACTCTCCTTCAATTCACGCCTACATAGGGTCCTTGGCTCATTCGCTTTGAGGCGCGGAGTGGGCGGAGCACCAACCATGATTCGGCAAGATCCCAGGCTGCTGAACTCAATGGAGTCCAGCCTATTGTGATGGTATCGAATCGTACACAACTCATTGCGGGCCAATATGAAATATTATCTAGGAGTCGAATATTCCTGTTTACATCTCTCCGCTGGGTGCTTCAGGCTGAGTCTGTACCTGATTACGTGGTATATGGCTCGAGAATTTGTATCATGTTTGGCGGGCTCATCTCATGGGTCTGACCAAGAAAGGAGGGGCTGCCGATGCACGAGAATACCTCCCATACTTCCCGTCGGTGGGAGTGCCGACCAGCGACAATCCCAATCAGCCTCGTGTTGGACCCGGACCACTTCAAGGCGGACGATTCAGCCATCACCCTCGACATTTCCCTGCACGGAGCGAGGGTTCGAACCAAGCTCGCGTTGGTTCCAGGAGAGTGGGTGGGAGTCGTTCCCAAGGGGGAATTCCCGCATGCTATTCCTACTCGCGTGGTTTGGGTGCAGGAATACGAGTCCAGCGAGTGGACCTTTGCGGGGCTTGAGTTCTTAAACTCCTTGAAGCCTGGAGAATACGCTTGATTACTCGCCTTTATAGAATCTGATGGGAATTCCAAAATCCCAGTAAAACACTGTTAGGACACTACCCCCTACCCATTGCGAATTTGTTGCATGACCTATTCGAACTTCAGCACACTGGCCCTGTAAGGGGGTTCAAGAATTGGAATCCTGCCTGACCAGCTTGGGCCGAGTCAGCCTTGCCTACCCAGACTACGCGCGCTTTAACGACGCAGGCGGGTTCGGTAGCAAGAAGGAGGCCCACGGGCTGGCCGGGGGCAAGGGTGGCGTCGGATTGCAGTCGCAAGCCATAAGGGGAGAGGTCCACGGTCGTGGCGAGGTATTCAGCCTCATCACTCTCTATCACCAGAGTCACAGCCATTCGCACCCGCTTACGCTCCGCCGGGCGCATATCTAATCGTGTGTCGTCAAGCATGCCATTAGGATACATAGAGGAGGACATATAATCAACCAAGCTTGTTGGGGATCTCCATCTCGACGATAACCGAGAATCAAGCTGTAGGGCGGTTGAGGCCCCGGACCGGCCGTTGCCGGTTGTCAATTCCACGCCTGTTGCATGTAAGGTAGCCGGGCGAAATGTTCAGCAGCCACGGGCGGGCTGAAATAAAAGCCTTGTCCCTCGCTACAGTGCTCGGTTGCAAGGAAGGCAAGCTGCTCTCGTGTTTCTACGCCCTCCGCAACAACTCGTTTCTTCAGGGTTTTGCCCATGCCGATCACGGCGCCGAGGAATGCGGCGGCGTCCCCGTTGGTGCTGATCTCGAGCATAAACGACTGATTGATCTTCACGGTGTCGATCGGGAATCGCTTCAGATAGCTCAAGCTGGAATACCCGGTGCCGAAGCCATCGACTGCGAGGTGGACCCCCATGGCTTTGAGTGCCAGCAGCGCGGGCATGGTGGACGCCTCATCCTGCATGAGAACGCGTTCGGTCAGTTCGAGTTCGAGATAGTGCGGTTCCAGGCCCGTATCCTTCAGGATGCCGCAAACGCCTTCGAGAAAGTTCTTGGCCCGGAGCTCCACCGCGGAGATGTTGACCGCCACAGGGATTGGCCGCAGGCCAGCATCGATCCAGGTGCGGGCTTGCGTGCATGCTTCGCGTAGGACCCACTGGCCGATCGGCACAATGAGGCCACAGTCCTCAGCGCCGGGCACGAACTGCGCCGGCGGGATGAGCCCTCGACCCGGGTCCCGCCAGCGTATGAGCGCCTCGGCGCCGGTAATTGTTCCCCCCTTGATATCTACCTTCGGCTGGTAATGCAATAAAAACTCCTGCCGGTCCAGGGCGCGGCCCAGGCTGCGCCCGAGGAATTGTCGCTCGAGGTTCCGGAGGTTGATCTTCTGCTGGAAGAACTGGTAGCTGTTGGGCTCCTTTCCCTTTGCCTGGTACATCGAGGTATCTGCGTTCTTGATCAGGGTATCCGCATCGTGACCGTCTTCGGGGTAGATACTGATGCCAATGCATCCGCTCAAATGGAGATTACGCTCGGAGATGGCGTACGGCTTGGCAATCGCGGCGAGTATCTTCTCCGCAGTGGAGCCCACATCTCCCGCGTCCCCGACTTCTGGAAGCAAGACCACGAATTCATCCCCCCCGTGACGGCTTACGGTGTCTGAGCCGCGCACGCAAGCCACCGCGCGTTGCGCAACCAATTGCAGCAGTTTGTCGCCAATCGCATGTCCCAGGGTATCGTTGATCTGCTTGAAGCCATCCAAATCCAAAAACAACACCGCAAGGTGCTTCCTTTGTCGGCGGGCTAAGGAAATCGCCTGGTTAATCCGGTCGTTCAGCAGCAGTCGGTTCGGCAGATCGGTGAGATGGTCGTGTTGGGCCAAATGGGTCATCTTGAGTGTCATCGCCCGCGCCTCACTCACATCGTGGAAAACCATCACAGCGCCGATAACCTGTCCTTTCCGGGAGTGAATAGGGGCGGTGGCATCCTCAATGGCCGATTCAAACCCATCCCGCCGGATCAGGACACAGTGCGAGGTTAGGCGCACGGTTTGGTCCTGCTTTACGGCTAGCTGCATGGGATTGCGAACTGTTTCGCGTGTATCGCCGTCGACGATATGGAACACATCGGCAAACGGCCGGCCCGATGCCGCCGCCCCGGACCAGCCTGTCATTTTTTCCGCGACTTGATTGAGATAAGTTATGTTGCCCGAGATATCGGTACTGATGACGGCGTCTCCAATGGAGTTGAGGGTTATTTGGGCTCGTTCCTTTTCCAGGAACAACGCGTCTTCCGCCGCCTTGCGCGCGATCACGCTGTGAAGAGCCCGCGTCAAGGAGTAACTGTCGAGGCGATTCTTTAGGAGATAATCATGGGCTCCGCACTCTACGGCCTCCTTGGCGATATCTTCATCGCCCAAGCCAGCCAAGACCAAAATCGGAACATAAGGCACGGCCAGGGACAGCTCAACGAAGGAGTTGATGCCCTGACTATCGGGTAGGAACAGATCGAGTAAGACCGCCGTTATGACCTCCTTCCTCAGGCGTTCGAGGCCGTCGGAGAGTTGTCTGACCCATTGGATAATGAACGGGCTGGCGCTTGCGCCAACGAGCGCGTCTTGGATCACCCTGGCAACATTAGGATCATCCTCAATGAGGAGTACATGATGTTCCATACCATTCATCCTAACTGGGATTCCCATTTTGAAATCCAGTGTGGGCATACGCCCCAGGAAATCCCGATTCCAGGGCCTTTATGGATACAATTGGCGGGCGAACGATCGCCCGCTGAGCCCATTAATACCCCCGGCTATTTTGGCCATCTCTCTTTGCCCTGTCTGTTCAATATTGCTCACCGCTCCAGTCGCCAATACCTCAGACGCCATTCCATCTCTTGCGTCCTTTCTGAGGGACCCATTTGACACCAAGCTTCGGCCATCCCTTGGAAACTTCAGAGCCGTAATCCGCCGCAACCTGCTCCCAAAGAGCCGCCGCGTCAAATGGCTTTCGTCCAATAGCAGCCAGTAATGCCCGAGCCAAAACGCTAGTCTACCGTGCAAATAATCGGGGGTGTTGCCCTAGTGAAGTAGTCGCAGGGAGTCGCTACTCGTTCAAACCACTGGAGTTCGTGAACAAGTGTGCCTCAACGTAATGATTTTCTCACTAGTCAGTTTGCTTGTCAACATCTTTCTCCTTTCATATTATCTTAAAGTTTGACTCACCTCAATATCAGCCTGAAGAAGTCCCTCAGGGGGCTAACCTCGGTTTCTCATGACGGGTTTGGCAGGGCGTAGGTTTAGCCCCGCGTTACACTCACTTGGTGCCGGCTGCCGAGCCTCGGGATCAGACCCCTGCGGTTGAGTGTAAACCTAAATTCCCGAAACAGCTGCTCCCATGGTAATAGTCATATCCTGCAAGCGATGACCTTCCCTTTCGTTGACCACGACAACCAGCGCGGCATTTCGACCTTGCCATTCCACCGGGCGTGCCAGAACTGCAACCGGAATCACGCTCCCATCCTTGACTCGATGACGCCAGACTTTGGGACTATCGCCGGGGGCGACGCTGCTCGCCACCACTTTCCCCCACTCGTAGACCTCCTCCTGTGGATAAAGGTCGGTTATACACATTTTCGATAGCTCCTCACGTGAGGATCCGTGTAGCGCCACGGCGGCGTTGTTGACCTCCAGAAGCGCCAGTTTGTTCAGGTCATAGGTCCACATGGGAAAAGGACTGCGGTGCATAACTTCGCGGAGGCGGTCCCGGACCTCCTGTTCGCGCTCCTCAGTGCTCTGCCGCTGCTCCCGTTCCATTTTCAACTCATCGGCGGCCTGGATGAGCTCAACCGAGTGGTCAATCACGCGCTCCTGCAAGGTACGGTTCCATGACAAAGGCATAGTCCTTGATGCTTGCGATCATCACGAGCAAACGTTCTTCACTCGATTGGAGAGCCGCCTCCGCGCGCTGGCGTTCGGTAAGGTCCCTTATGAAAACATAGTAGATAGAGCCCAGCAGGACTAAGTTGAAGATGCCCAGGGCGGCAGCGCCACTAATCGCCTCCGTAAGATCCTGCCGCCAGGCTGTGTCGCGGAGGGATAAAAGCTGGTCCTCCTGAAGACGTGCTTCCCTGAGGGAATTGCGGATGGTGGGCATAACCTGCTTGTCTTCATCGAGCAGTTTGCGCCGCTCGGCCGGTGAAGCAGAATTCGTGCTCGCGGCCTCGACTGCCTGCTGTAAAAGCTCCATCTCCCTGTCAACTTGCAACTTGAGTTGCACCATCTTTTGTTGCTCGGCAGGGTTATCCACGGCTTGCATTTACGGCCCATCCATTCCATTCACGAACAACCATCCACTAAGGGTCCGATAAGGAGGGGGGGCACTCCGACCGAATGCCGGAATGCCCATTTGGCTCTGGTAACTGCACTTCTTAGGGCTTGCAGATGTCCAGGAGGGTTGGGGAGAAGCATCCGTCGCGTATTAATTAAAGGTCCGGTGCACACAGCGAGGGTGCCTCCGCTCGTATGATTCGGACAATTTAACCGGTAGAGATTTTACTGTCTGTTCAAAAGTGCTCACTCTTTCTCTATCGTGACATTTCATAACTTTCGACTATGTCCGGACCAGCAGCGCCGACCTTGAGGTCGGCACATGCTGGGCTAAAGCCCGGCGCTACAACTGCTTGATGCGTGCCGAACCCCACGGTTGGCGCCATGGGCTAAATGATGACGTCCGTCGGCTGACGGACTCCCGGGCGCCTCCAGCCATTAATTTAGCGCTTATCGGGGGTTAGCCCCGGCGATAGGATTGTCCCCTTGCAGGGCTGTGGGCAGAAGGTCCGAGCTTGGCGCGAGGTTGTGGCCAGGTCAGCGTCATCGGGAAGCCAGTTCGTCGAGCCAGCGGTGTACGCTCCGCAGAAGCCCGGCAGGCTGCTGCCTTCCTCGATCGCCCGCTGCCGGGCTTTACCGATCGACCCGATGCAGAACCAGCGGGATTAAGGGGCGTCCAAAGCCGCCTCCTATCGACGGATCTGATCCGTCCGGTGGGGGCCCAATTGCCGGGCGCGGGCCCGTTGGCGCCGGGGGGGCTTCCGGCATTCGGAAACCGAAATCGATCGTCCGCTGAAGCTCGATTTGATCCCCCTTCAGCATTCCTGAATAGGTGCTGTTTCCGGCTTTGAAGAAAACATTATCGCCGTCGACTTTGCCTTCCGTGATCGGGGTGGGCGTATCGCCGCCGCCAAAGAAGCCGCCGCCGGTGCCCTCCACGCTGCCCGTAAGAGTGTTCCCTTCCTGCCGGAGAGAAAACAACGTGGTGCCGCCGCCGATGAGCATCGCGAGCAAGCCGGTGGCGCCGCCTGTATTCGGGATCGGCCTCCACAGGCCCGTGATGCCGGAACCCACCGGCACCTCGCGTTCCCAAACCGCTACTTGGGGACGAAGCGTCACTGCTTTCGCCACAATCGTGACGCTGGCCGGCGCGAGTCCGTGGGATGTCGCCTCAACGGTAATGTTCCCGGCTGTCTTCGTCGATTGGACAAGGGCCATGCAAAGACCGCAGAAGGCTTTTCGCGATGTGCCCTTGTCGGATTCGTGGTTGGTGGGGTCGCCGTTGCCGGTGCCGATCAGCTTTCCCTGGCCGGAGACCCGGAACGTCACTTGGTTGTCCGCGTTCGGCGCCACGCGGCCCTGTGCATCGCGAACTTCGACAGCGAACATGGCAACATCTTCGCCATCGGCAGAAACCCCATCGCGGTCCGCAGTCATCACCAGGTTTGCCGCGGGGCCCGTGGTTTCTCGCTTGGCCGTCACCACCTGCTTGCCGTCTTTATATCCCCTCGCCTCGATCGCGCCGGGAGCGTACTTGACGTTCCACGCCAGATGCGAATCCTTCTTCATTTCCTTTGTGCCGAGGCTCTCGCCGTTCAAAAACAACTCGACTTTCTCCAGGTTCGAGTAGACCCAAACCGCGATCTCTTGCCCCTCCATGCCCGGCCAATTCCAGTGCGGGAAGACGTGCAGGACAGGTTGGGAGGTCCACCAGGATTGGTAGTAGAAGAAACTGTCTTTGGGGAAGCCGCAGGTATCGATAATCCCGTACTGCGAGCTGATGTTGGGCCACTGGTATGGTGAGGGTTCACCGCGGTAGTCGAACCCCGTCCACACAAAGCCACCACTGAGCCACGGCCGGGCATTGCAGAACCTCCACCAGCCTTCCGCCGAAGCCCGTCCCGTGGTGGTGTAGGGATCATACGACCCGACGTAGCCTTTCTCGCGGTCCGTGATGTAGATGCCGCGTGTGCCCACGGCGCTGACGGTCTCTGTGCCGATCACGGGAATCTCCGGATGGGCTTTGTGGTAAGCCTCGGCCCCCGGGTCCATGTAGTTGTAACCCATGACGTCGCACTCGACCAGGCCGCCGACCCCGATGGCCCGGATGGGCGCAATCGACACGGGCCGCGAACCGTCGAACCGCGTCGCAACTTCTTTCATCGCGGTCAGTATGTGCAACCCTTTTTCGTTGTTCGCCTGCCCTTCTTCATTTCCCATCGACCACATGAAGGCGCTGGGACGATTGCGGTCGCGCCGCACCAGGTTGCCGAACTGGCTCAGGCCCTCGGGGTTTGAAGACATCATGCGCGTCTCATCGAACACCAGCATCCCCAGCTCATCGCAGGCGTCGAGCAATTCCGACGTGGGAGGATTGTGCGACGTGCGCAAGGAGTTGCAGCCCATTTCCTGAAGTTTCCGGACGCGGTAATACTGCACGGCGTCGGGCAGCGCCGCGCCTATTCCGGCGTGGTCCTGGTGATTGCAGGTTCCTTTTAACTTGACGGACTTGCCGTTCAAGAAGAAGCCCTTCTCCGCGTCGAACTTGACCGTGCGAATGCCAAAGGGCGTCTCGTACCGATCGACCACCTCGCCACCCGCTTCCACCTCCGTTACCAGCTTGTAGAGATTCCGCTCTTCCAGTGACCAGAGGGCGGGGTGGTCCACGTCCACCTTCTGCTCGAAGGTCTGATCTCCCCCTTCCGGAATGGATGCCGGGGGAGTAGAAACTTTCCCCACCCCCTTGCCGGCGGGATCGAGAATCGTCGAGGTGACGCGCGTATTCTGCGCACCCTTGCCGTGGTTATCCACCTCGGTTCGGATCAAGACAGTAGCATCGGTGGTTCGCACCTGGGAGCGCACAAAGGTGCCCCATTGCTTCACATGAACCGGGTGGGTCTTCACCAGCCACACGTGCCGGTAAATTCCCGCTCCCTCGTAAAACCAGCCGTCGCTCGAGGTGGCATCCACACGCACCAGAAGCACATTTCTTCCGCTCGGGGTCGCAAAGTCAGTCACATCGAAGCTGAACGGATCGTATCCGCCGCTGTGCCGGCCGATGTAAAAGCCGTTGAAGACCACCATCGTTTCCCGGTACGAACCGTCGAATTCGAGGGTTATTCGCTTGCCCGCGTCCGAGGCGGGAAGCTCCAGAACGCGGCGATACCACCCGACACTCGTCGCCGGGTAGGTCCGTCCCAACGGGTAGAACCCTTTGCTTGAGAGCGCCGGATCGTTTTCGAAAGGCAGCTCGACGGCCCAATCGTGAGGCAGGTCCAAAGCTCGCCAGTCGCCATCGTCGAACGCCAGGGAGCTGGCAGGCAGGAAATTTCCCGTCTTCTGGAAGTTGCCGGACCTTCCCCCGCCAAATCCGAAGTCCTGGGCGGGGTCATTGGCATTGCCGAAGTGGAAGCGCCAGCCGAAGTCCAGAAGCAGGCGCTCGCGCCCAGCGCCGGGTCCCGGCGACTCGGGTGTGGCTCGAGCGGGCAGCGCTCCCGTTGCGGCAGCCTCGGGCGGGGCGTTTAGCGCAACCTTTCCGTGGGCAACAGCCTCATGGGCCGCCGATACGACGGCAGGCGCCAGCAGGCTGGTCTTCAGCAAATCGCGACGTGTTAGATGTTTCATTCTGACCTCCCCTCAAAGCAGGTAGCCACGCAGTGCGGCAGAGCCGCGCGCACGTCTCAGGGCGCGGTGCAACAATGTTATTTATTTTTTAACTGAATGCAAGGTATCTTGTGCGTATACGGGCTTAAGCTGAGTCTTTTTCCTATGAATACATCGCTGGGGTGGAATCAAGATGAACCCCCCCGGAAGCGTTCCCAGAGATGGCGGTTATGAAGGATCTCGTCTCATTTGTGCGTTGCCAGAATTCAAAGAAGTTTGCAACTGGCGGAAGCACTATGTCCGCAATTTGAAAAGGAGGGGATATGAGCACATTTCAAACCCTGATTTCCCTTGTGCTGCTCATTTTTGGTCTGAGTGTTGGTGTCCAGGCCATTCAGGAGCTTATTAAATGGGCGCTCGACACCAAGGTGAAGGTGATGGCGCAGACGATTGAAAACTTTATGGGTAATCACCTGACTCTGGCGCAGGTGCAGGAGGTGTTGCATGTGCGGGGGCTGAATCTAACCGCCCTGGAGAAGCTCAATAAGAATGATTTTCGGCATCTCCTAAACGGGGTTCCATTCCAGAATGCGCAGTTGCAGGGAGTCATCGCTGAGGCCGGAGCTTCGATCGATCAGGTGAGAGAAAATATCGCTGCTTCGTATGAGGCCCTGCGTGCCCAATTTCAGCAAGAATATACCCGAAGGAACAAGCTCATCGTGGCCCTGCTCAGTTTCTTTGTGGTCATCGTTTTGAACGCGAATGTTGTGATCCTCTACGAGCAAATTTCGTCGGATCAAGCGGCACAACAGACCATCGTGGGCAAGGCCATGGCGGTTACTGCGGACCAACCCGGAGCGAGTGAGGGCGCTCAGGCCCCGACGGAGGATCTTGGGGCCACGTATTCCCATAGCCGCGACCAGATTGACAAAGTCCTCCAGAATTATCCCGTCTTGATCAGGACCTCCAAGTACTCCGATGACTTCAAGAACCACCCCTACAGTGAGATCCCGGGACTGCTCCTCATGGGCGTCCTGGTCTCCTTGGGAGCACCCTTTTGGAACGATATCTTGAAAGGAATGATGGGCATCAACAATTCACTAAACGCGAACAGTAGCAAGGCTTCCTAGACCGAATCACTCACCACGGTTTTGGAAGGGCCGAGGTGAAGCCTCGTCCTTCCGGCAGCTACTCCATCCGTTCCAGGATGACCAGCGTGCTGTCAAAGTCTCCCGTGAGCCTCAGATTCAGTCCGTGCCGCATCAAAAAGGCGCCGCTCAAGGTTCCCTGCTTTTCCACGAGTTTGTCATCCAGCGGCTTGACCCGGTACGTCGCGTTTTCATCCAGCCCGTGCAAGTAGAGGGTCGGCGCCGGACGCAGGTACTCCTGGGAATGGAGGAATGCGAACAATGCTACCTGCTTTCCGTCGGCGGAGACATATTGATTCGCCGTCAGCTCACCCAGGCGCGGGGAGAACAAGCGGTACAGGTCCCCTTCCTGCACCGTTTCGCGGATGCTCTTGTAGGTGCCGATCATGCGCGTGGCAAGATCAGAATCTTCGGCTGTCCACTTGTTCAGGTTGGCCCCGATGCCCAGCGCCCCCTGCATGGCGACGAGGAAACGGAATTGGAGCGGCGTAGAACGGTCGTTCTGATTCGGTACATCGGTAACCCACGCCGACATGACCTTCGGGGTGTAGGCGTAGCTGAAGCCCTCCTGGATTCCCAGGCGGTCGAAGGCGTCAGTATTGTCGGAAGCCCAGACCACGTTGACGCGTTCCAGAATCCCCAGGTCCAGGCGCCCGCCCCCTCCCGAGCAGGCTTCAATATCCAGGCTCGGGTGCTTCGCGCGCAAGCGGTCGATAATCTCGTACACGTTGCGAACGTACTTCACCCAGATTTCCTTTTGTTCCGGGATGGGAACTTCCGCCCAGCCCGGCTCGCCGAAGTGGCGGTTCATGTCCCATTTGATGTACTTGATGTTGTTCTCGGAAAGCATTTTGTCGAGCACGCCGAAGATGTACTCCTTCACATCCTCGCGCGCCATGTTGAGCACCAGTTGGTTGCGCGCCTCGCTGCGTGGGCGTCCGGGAAAGTTCATGGCCCAATCGGGGTGACTCCGATAAAGATCGCTATCGGGGTTCACCATTTCCGGCTCGAACCACAGGCCGAAATCCATGCCCAGGCTGTTCACGTAGCTGATGAGGGGCTGGAGGCCGTGGGGGAACTTGAGTAGATTCACGTACCAGTCGCCCAGGCCGGCGTGGTCGTCGTTGCGTTTGCCGAACCAGCCGTCGTCCATCACGAAAAGCTCCACACCGAGCTTGGCCGCCTTCTTCGCCAGCGCCTTCTGTCCTGGCTCGTCGACGTTGAACGTGGTGGCCTCCCAGGAGTTGTAGAGGACCGGCCGCACATGGGGATGGGCGCGGTCGGGAAGAACTTCGTTGCGCTCGAACCGATGCATCAGCCGCGAAGCTTCACCGAACCCGCGGCTGCTGAAGCCCCCGTAGTAGGGCGGCGTGCGCAGGCTCTCGCCCGGCTTGAGCGGCCAGGAGAAATCAAAACTGTTGTAACCGCCGGTGACGCGGACCTGGTGGGCGGGCGGCGTATCTTCCACCACCAGTTTCCAATTGCCGCTCCAGCCCAGCGCGCCGAACCACACGCGGCCGTGATCCTCGTCCGCCTTTCCCCCTTCGTCGATGGCGAACCAGGGATTCAATTGGTGGCTGGTGTTGCCGCGACGGCTTTCCAGCACCTTCATGCCGGGACCTATGGGTTCCCGCACCAGTTGGGTTTCGCCCGCCCAACGCCCGGTGAGATAGGTGAGCCGATAGCCATCCCCCGGCGGCACATACCAGACCCCCGACTGCGCGCTCTCGATCGTCACGGCCTCCGCCGTGCGATTCTCAATTTCCGCCTGCTTGCGGATGATGTCTTCCTTAGGAAATACCTTGTAGGTGAGTTTCACAAAAAGGTCATATTGAATGTCTTTCAGGCGGATTTCCAGGGTGTCGCCGCGGATCTCGTGACTCGCGTATTTCAACACCAGGTCGCGGACTCCCGACGCGAGTGTCACCTTCAAGGCGGGCTCGTTATAATACCGGCCGCCCCACCCGGGGTATTCGAGATTGCTCATGGTCTCCCGGGAATCAAAGGAGGCGTGTTCGGGGTTCAGGCGTGCGGCGGAGAGATCGTGGTCGCTTCCCAGTTTCCCTCCCCAGTAGAGCGATTGCAGATCATCCAGTTCATTGACCCCCACAACATAGGAGGTTCGATCAGTCGAGAGCACCCAAACACGCAAACTGTCGAGATAACGCACCGGCGCTGCGTCCATCGTCCCCTCCCCCGACGCCCGGCCGGGCGCGAGCATCATGATGGCCACGAGCGCCCCAAGCATCACGGTTTTACCGAGTTTCTCCCGCCGCCGCGGCGGCGAGGTGGGCGCCTCGTGGCTAGCGCGCTCCCGGCGTTCGGCTTCAACTTCCGTGATTATCATGGATGCCTCCTGAAGAATGCGGCAATGAGGACACTGGGGAAATACCCGGCACGAGACTCCGTGGTTTTGACATCGTGCACATCATAGAACATCTTTGGCGGGTTGGGGTCAAGTCGAATCCAAAGGGTGGGCCGTCTTGCGGAGCTTCAGAGTGCGGCAGCTTGCTGCCGCTTTCCTCCCCCCGCGCTTGCTCGCGGAATTTCTACTGCGCGCACGATTCGCCGCCAGCAAGCTGGTTGGAGGAAAAGCAGCAGCAAGCTGCCGCACTCTAGAGCTTCGCATGTGCGACCAAGGTGTGTGGGGCACAGGGCGGGGCCCGTTATCTGACGGGTGGGTCACGGGGACACCACCAACATGCAAAATCTGCCTACCCCAGGAAACCTCTACCTTGGCAGAGTAAGGTGCTCTGCGACGGTTTAGTTCAAGTCATTGACTACTTGACAGATAGATTTGGGTGCTTCTGGCAACGAACGTGCACTGTTTGAGACCTCAGACGCAGGTTACAGCCCGCAGAGAAGCGAAGAAACAGTGCCGAGCATCAGCGTTGAGGCAGAATTGACGCGATAAATCTGGAACACGCACGCGAGGGCAGGTCTTATCATGTGGCGGGAAAAGAAACCAGAGAGTACGGTCCGGCAAACTCCGGCGCCGATGCCGGTTGCGCTTCCCCCTGAGAAACCCATCGAGGTGAATCCCATGGCGGAACCCATAAAATCTCCCGTGGCCAATCCCACCGACTCCGGCCGGGCCCTTTTGGGCCGGTCGATGGTGATCAAAGGGGATCTGACAGGAAACGAGGACCTGTTGATTTCCGGCCAGTTCGAGGGCACGATCAATGTGCAGGGGCATTGCCTCACGATCGGACCCGAGGGCAAAGTGAAGGCGGAAATCCAGGCAGCACGGGTGGTCATTTACGGGTCCGTGCATGGAAATATCTCTGTCCGGGAACGTGTGGAGATTTACAAATCCGGACAGGTGGTGGGGGACCTGCTTGCTCCCGGAATCTCCATCGAAGATGGCGCGTATTTTAAGGGCAAGATCGAAATCCTGAGAGAGGGCGCGCGCGAGCCGGAAGCTCCTCGGCTGGTCCCGGACCCCAAGCAAGCCGCATCACCATCCTCGCGTGTGGCGAGTTGAAGGACTGGCATGCCGGTCAATTATCGGCGACCAATGCGGAAGCGCGGCGCTCCATTTCCGATGCCGATTTGACGTGATCCGGGTAGTTTATTACCTCGATGTCGGCGATGAAGCGGTTGCTCACGCCGGAGGCATCGGCCAATCCTTCTGAGAGACGATGGGCGGTTTCCCGGGCCACCGGGTCCGTCGAGCCGGGCAAGACAATTCCGAATACTCCCGAAGACAACCGGTAAAGCGAATCCTCCATGCGCAGCTTGCGGTGGAGAACCTTGGCGGCATCACCCAAGGCCACTTGCGCTTGCGGACCTTGCGCGAAAAGCTTGGAAGGGTTGACTCGCACCAGGAGGAGAGAAAGCGGTTCCTTCGTCTGGGCGGCACGGCGGAAGTCCATGGTGAGCCGGTCCTGAAAATGGCTGAAGCCCATCAGGGTCCCCAGCAACTCGGCACTGGACTGTTGCAGCACGCGCGCCAGTTGTTCGCGTTCCTCGACGAGGCTGGCACGGAGCTGCTGGACGACAAACATCCGGTTCACCAGATACACGACCATCAGGATGCACAGCGCGCAAAAGCCGAAGAAGAGGGGGCGCGAGGTCGCCGCGGGAACTACGGCCGATTTGCCGAAGACGGTCGGGTACATCAGCAAGGCCATCCCTCCTCCCAGGATAACAACCATGACCAGGGCGAGAATGGATAGCTGCCGGTCGCGGCGGTCAAGCGTCTGCTGACTGACCTTGTCAAAAACCTGCATCGTGTGCTCCGTTCAAAGTGAATTCACCGTCGTTTAGCTGCGGCGGGAAGTATGCCATCTCCAATTTTAATTTGCTAGGGGCTGCGCGAAGGGGGAAGCCTTTAGCTCTCAGTTACAGGGGATCTATCCGGCATTTCCGGTGACGGGCGGTATCGCCAGCACCGAAGGCGCGGAAACTCCTCGGCGATGGTTGCTGTGCAGGGTGAATTTGTTCAATCCTCCAAGTGCAATAAGCCTTAGATATTTGTAACTTCTTCTGGACAACCGAGTCGCGATGCGGTATCTTTACCCGATGGAGCAGGCGGAGAGTCGGGGTTGT
>JBEKLF010000051.1:0-38145 GCA_050010335.1 Terriglobia bacterium | reverse complement strand
CCTCATACCCGTCAGCCTTCAGCATCGTGCTTAGGATTTTGCGGATCGCGGCTCCGTCATCAATGACCAAAACACTGGTGGGTGCGGAAGGGGCTGCGGCAGCAGGCTTGCTGCCGTATTCGTTTGCGGTGCTTTCCAAAACGCTCATTCGACCCGCCCCTCGCGTGACAATCGTTCGCCGTGGGCCCGACCGTGAGCGTTGGCCGCGACAGGGACTCCCCCGCAGCAGGGGACGCGTGGCTTGCCCCGAGTTTGTCTCCGTTTGTTTCTATCGGCAGTTCCCAGACGCTCGATAATACTGATTTCACGCCAACGGGGTCGGGCATCGGAAACAGGTGGGTGGAGAATTCTGACGGTCGTAACTCCGACGTTGAATCCGAAGCAAGTCACACTTTCTGCGGATGTTTGCCCTTTTCGAAAGTTGCAATCCGCCAGCCCTCCGCCGCAGGATCAAGCATGCGTCCACGTCTGCAACCCGGCCATCACCGGGTCGCGACCAGCGAGTGCCAGGGTGATGTTCGCAATTGTGCGCGCGAGGCACTCGGCAAGTTCGGCATTAGGGAACTCTCTCCGGCTCGGGGAGCGAGATGTCTTTTAGCATTGGGCTGCCTTGCGATGCGTACTATGGCGAACGATGATAGCGGCGGTCAGAGCGGGAAAAGAAACCGGGGCTGGGGGAAGTCCAGCCCCGGTATTGCTCGTTACGTCTTGCATTTCGGCTTTCCTCCCAAGACCCTAAATAGTGGCTCGCAGGAGGAAAACCACCGGAAATGCCAGAAGTACGCCAAATTTTCATGACGTGTCCTTAACTAATTGAAGACACGCCACTAAGCGCTAAATGTCGTAATACAGCGCGAATTCGTAGGGGTGCGGGCGCGTATTCACGGCCTGCACTTCGTTCTTCATTTTGTACTCGATCCAGGTTTCGATCAGCTCCTCGCTGAAAACGTCGCCCTTGAGCAGGAAGTCGTGGTCCTTCTCCAAGGCGCGGAGTGACTCTTCGAGCGAGCCGGGCATCGAGGGAACAGCCTTCAGCTCCTCTGGGCCGAGATCGTAGATGTCCTTGTCCAGCGGCTCACCGGGGTCAATCTTGTTTTCGACTCCGTCCAAGCCTGCCATCAACATTGCGGCAAAGGCCAGGTAGGGATTACAGGAGGGATCCGGGGGCCGATATTCCACACGCTTTGCCTTGGGATTCGGCGAGTACATGGGGATGCGGCACGCCGCGCTGCGATTGCGACGCGAGTAGGCAAGGTTGACCGGCGCTTCAAATCCCGGCACCAGGCGCTTGTAGGAATTTGTGGTGGGAGCAATCAACGCCGCGAGCGCCGGAGAGTGCTTCAGCAGCCCGCCAATGTAATGGAGGGCCAATTGGCTCAGGCCCGCGTAACGGTCACCCGCGAAGAGCGGCTTCCCTTCTTTCCACAAACTCTGGTGACTGTGCATTCCGGAGCCATTGTCCTGGTAGATCGGCTTGGGCATGAAGGTCACCGTCTTGCCATACTGGTAGGCCACGTTGCGGATGATGTATTTGTAAATCATCATTCCATCCGCGGATTTCAACATGGAGTTGAAACGCTGGTCGATCTCGGCCTGCCCGCCGGTGGCCACCTCATGGTGATGGCACTCGATGTCGAGTCCCGCTTTCTCCATCGCCAGCACCATTTCACTGCGCAAGTCCTGGTAATGATCGGTGGGGGGGACCGGAAAGTAACCTTCCTTGTAACGCGGCCGGTAGCCAAGGTTGTCGCGCTCACGGCCGGAATTCCAGCGCCCTTCCTCGGCGTCGATGAAGTAATAACCATGTTGCTGGGCTTGATCAAAGCGGATGTTATCAAAGATAAAGAATTCCGCTTCCGCCCCGAAGTAAGCCTTATCCGCAATGCCCGTGTAGGCAAGGTAGGTCTCGGCCTTTTTGGCGACGTTGCGCGGATCCCGGACGTAATGCTGCTTGGTGACGGGGTCGATGATGTCACCAATCATCACCAGGGTGGGGGTATCGGTAAAAGGGTCGAGCATGTACCAGCTCGGATCAGGCACCAGGAGCATGTCGCTTTCATGGATGGCGGCCCAACCGCGGATGCTGGAGCCGTCCATTCCAAACCCCTCCTCAAAGGAGGACTCTTCCAATTCGTGGATTGGATACGAAACGTGGTGCCACAGGCCCGGCAGGTCTGTGAAGCGAAGATCGACCATCTTGACGTTGTTGGCTGCTGCGAACTCTAACACGGCCTTCGGGTTCATACACCCCTCCATAAAGAAATATTTTCCCTGCTATCAGGAATACTTATGCAAGCCATGCTGAAACGAAGCGTCAACATATCCCTCACTCCGGATTTAGTCAAGCCCCTGAGGGAACCGCATTGTTAGCGGGCCTGGGCGCCGTGCATGATCGGTGAAAGACTTCTATCTTCCCCGCCGAGACCGAGAGACGCAGAGAAATGGCCCGTGGCTTTCGTACCTCGGCGCCTCCGCGCCTCCGCGGTGAGAACGCTCCCAGGAATTAGTTCGCAGGTTCGCGTCCTGGGGCGGAGTGGCGTGTAACAGACGTGTAACATCGTGAAGGAGCAAGGCCCAGAAATCCATTGACACTTTTCTAAAGTTTTTGCTACGGTACAAACTTCCCGTGAGAGAACGGAAAATCACTTCCTGAGAGCGGATTTGACCCTTTGGAAGGCATTATCTGATTCCAACACCTCCAGGAGAAAGCAGGGAGCGGAATGTTCGTAGCCAAGCGGATGTTCCTGACTAAAGGTGTAGGAAAGCACCGCGAAAAGTTGACCAGCTTTGAGCTGGCATTGCGGTCCGCGGGCATTGCTGCGTGCAATTTAGTGCGGGTTTCCAGTATTTTTCCTCCTCGCTGCAAATTGATTCCCCGCGCCGAGGGCGTGAAAGAACTGAGCCCCGGGCAAGTGACCTTTGTGGTGATGAGCGAGAACTCCACGCGCGAGCCGCATCGTCTTATTGCCGCCTCTGTCGGCGTCGCCCTCCCCAGAGACCGGAACACCTTTGGTTACCTTTCCGAGCACCATTCGTTTGGAGAAACAGAAGAAGTGGCGGGGGAATACGCCGAAGACTTGGCCGCCGAAATGCTTGCTACCACGCTGGGCGTTGAATTCGATCCCGACCGAAGCTGGAATGAGAAAAAGGAGATCTACCTGATCTCCAATAAGATCGTCCGCACGATGCACATCACGCAATCGGCGATCGGCGACAAGCGAGGTCTCTGGACCACGGTGCTTACTGCGGCCATCCTGCTGGGAATTGACGAGTGATTGACGGGCGGGCCACGCTCGCACGTCCACCCTCCTGACTGCTGCTGGGAGTTCCAACCGAACGGCCAGAGACTATCCAATCCCTCGGGGGCGAAATGCGCAAAAACGAAATCCTCTCTACACCTACCCGGCCACTCAAGATCGATGGGAGTAAGAGCGTCTCGGCGTTGCTGGAAAAGATGCAGGGCATCTCATTCCAGGGCCGCAACCTCGCCATCGCCTATCACGTCTGGAAGAAGATGCTGGGCGATCGCGTCATGATCATGATGGGCATGTCCGGCGCCATGGTGCCCGCCGGGATGCGGCGGTTGGTGGTCTACCTGATCAAGAATCGCCTGATCGATTGCCTGGTCACCACCGGCGCCAATCTTTTCCACGATATTCATGAGACCCTGGGCCGGCTACACTTTCAGTGCTCACCCAACATCGACGATGTGCACTTGCAGAAGCACCTGATCGACCGCATGTATGACACCTTGGCGGACGAAGAGGAATTTCGCGAGGCCGACGCCATGATCGGGCGCTTTGCCGCGACGCTCGATCAATCGCGGCCCTATACTACACGCGAGTTCCTTTACCTACTGGGAAAGGAACTCTCGGGACCCGCCAAAGAAGACGGCATCGTTACAGCGGCGTACAAAGCGGGGATTCCCCTTTACTGCCCGGCGGTGGGCGACTCCTCCATCGGCATCGGCATTGCCGAAAACCGGCACGAGGGAAAGAACCAGTTTATCTTCGACGTCATCGGGGACGTGATCGAGACCGCACATCTGGCGAGCGACTCGCCCAATAGCGGCGTGGTCTATTTCGGCGGGGGGACGCCCAAGAACTTCGTACAGCAAACGGAAGTCACGGCCGCGTTCATGCGCAACTCGACCGAGGGGCACAAGTATGCGATGCAGATCATCACCGACGCCCCGCATTGGGGCGGCCTCTCCGGCTGCACGCTGGAAGAAGCGCAAAGCTGGGGCAAGATCGCTCACGACGCCAGCATGGTCACCGTGCACTGCGATTCCACCATCGCCATGCCGATCCTGGTTTCGGCACTTTCAGAAAACGCCGCGCTCATCCGCAGCCGCAAGAAACCGGTGTTTTCTTCCCTTGGGCGGGAACTCAAGTTCACATTTCCGAAGTAGTGTCGTCCCAGGCCCTAGTGCGAGCCGGCACACCCTGGAACTCATTCGTGAGTACGAGTAGAGGCAGCGTCAACCTTCGTGGGTATAGCGCTTATTCCGGTGTATAATGCTGCCTGGCCGCGTACGCATTGGGGAACCCCACATCCTTATTACGATGGAGCTTGTGATGGTCCCTGCCTCCCTCATCATGCATTCGAGACACGTCAACCTGTCAACGACGGGCAACCCATATCCCGACGGGCGGAGCCGCTGTCCTTTTCCGGCGGTTCGCCGGGTGCTGGACTGCGCGGCGCCGGTGAGATTGACGAGCGCGATGGCCGCTCTTCTGGCGGTCCTGGCGGGCACGAATGCATACCCGGCGGGTTGTGACGGACTAGTGGGGACTTGGAACTGGTTCACCGGGTCAGTCGTTACGTTTCGCGCCGATCACGCCATTCTGTATGACGGGAATCAGGCAGGAAAATGGGAGTGCACCGACGCCGCGCATGGATCAGCGAAGCTCCGATGGAATGCGGGGTACATCGATACGGTCACGCTTTCCGGTGATCGGATCTCCGGTGTGAACCAGCAGGGCGTACCGGTTTCCGGGACGCGAAAACCGGCGGCCCCACCCAGCCGTCACTCCCCCAAGCCGGCTTCTACAACCACGACGGCGGCTACCACCAAGCCTCCGCAACCTGTCACGCCGGCGGGGCCACTCCAAACGGGCGATACGGCGCCGCTCGATCCGCGGCTCGCGGCAGGCAGGTGCGTGATTGATAAGGACAACTACCAGCAGGCGATTGCGTTCCTCAACGCGACCATTAGTCGGAATCCCAAGGACGCCGAGGCGTTGTACTACCGCGGCCGCTGCTGGCACTACGCGAAGCAGGAGCAGCGGGCCGTCCAGGACCTGAATGCTTCCCTCGCCATCGACCCTCACAACTCCTGGGCGTATCTATACCGGGGGCGCGCCTTGGAGGCAAGCGGCGCCACCAACAACCAGATCGCGGCGGACTTTACGCGCGCACAGTCCTCTATGTTCAGGTGTTCCCCTCGCGGGGCCTCGAGGCGTACAAAGATCTGTCGCGAACCATCACCCTCAAGCCGCGCTATCCGGAGGCGCACGTTGTGCGGGCGGAGTTACAACTGGACTACAACCAACCCCAGGGGGCGATGGCGGATCTGGATCAGGCTAAGGCGCTCGACCCTACCTATCCCGACCTTGATTGCCGCTACGGCTTGGCTCGCTGGATTGCGGGCCAACAGCAGGCGGGAGTTCAATTATTGAGCCGCTGTTACGTGCTCGACCCTGAGGCCAGGCCCGTCTGGGAACGCGAAAAGCAAGTCCGTCTTCAGGCCGCGAGGCAAAACTCGCAACGCGCCGCTGCCAGCGGATGCCACCAGGGCAATTGGCGAGACGAATGCCAACAGCAACTCAAGGCGGATCCGGTGGCCGGGCCTTTTCCTTCCCAGGGGGCCATTTCCAACTGTGTTGAACAGAAATGGGCCGCGTGCAATTTCACTGTTCCGTGATCAAGATCATCTCGATGGCCGCGTGATCACTCCCCCGATTCCGACCCCCTTCCTGGAATTCAGTTCGCCATTTCCGGACGCCGCCCAGCCTTCGACGAAACGGCCAAGAAAACGGTCATTGCAATCGCATTTTGAAAGCCCTTTACTATGGGCCGTGTCCGGGGGAGGGGAATCACTCCACGGACCCATTCGTAGCATTTCTGACGATGAGGACTTATGAAGAGACGTGATTTCGTAAAGAGCTTGTTGGCAACAGGCGGGGCACTTGCCTCCGCGCCTCATTCTTTGTGCGCATCGCCGGCCGCAGCCGCCGTGTCGGAGGTCAAGCGTGTGCTCGTGATGTTTAAGTGCCACCTGGACGTGGGATTCGCGGATACCCAGGCGGCCATAATGCGCGAATACTTTGACGTGTATTTTCCCCGCGCCATAGAGGTTTCGACAGCCATGCGGCAGTCGGGGACGGACCGGTATGTTTGGACCACCGGGTCGTGGCTTTTGTACGAATATTTAGAACAAGCTTCGAGTAACCAGCGCCGACGGGTTGAGCAGGCGGTGGCGGCGGGCGATTTGGCCTGGCACGCGTTACCCTTCACATGGGAGACGGAGTTCATGGATCGCTCCATGATCGAAGGCGCCTTAGGGTTCTCGCAGTCGCTCGACCAGCGTTTCGGCCGCACAACGATCGGCGCGAAGATGACCGATGTGCCGGGCCATTCGCGCGGGCTGGTGGGCCCCTTGGCCGCGCATGGAGTGAAATTTCTCGACATTGGCGTCAACGGTGCCAGCACTCCCCCAGATGTGCCAGCGCTTTTCGTTTGGAAAGACCCAGAGGGAGCGTCCCTTATCATGATGTACCACCACAAGGGATACGGGGGAATTGTGCAGCCGCCGGAATCCGATCTCGCCGTAGACGTCGAGATGCGCAGCGATAACGACGGGCCGCATTCGGTGGAAGAAATCACCCAAATTTATGCTGACCTGCGGAAACAATTTCCCCACGCCCAAGTGACGGCCGCAAACCTAAGTGAGATTGCCGCTGCGGTTGAACCCTGCCGAAGCGGGCTTCCAGTGGTGACGCAGGAAATCGGCGACACGTGAATCTACGGAGTCGCGAGCGACCCCATTAAAGTGGCGCGCTATCGCGAGGTGGGCCGGCTGCGCAAAGAATGGTTGGAGCAGGGTAAATTCCACGTGGGCGACTCTATCGACCGCACCTTATTACGCCGGCTGGCGCTTTGCGCGGAACACACCTGGGGCGTCGATACCAAGCGGTTGAAGGATTATCAACATTACAAACCCTCAGACTTGCAGGCGGCGCGCCACTTCCCGGAATTCCGTATGGCGGAAACGAGTTGGGCCGAGAAGCGAAAGAATATCGCTGACGCCGTTGCCAGCCTCCCGGAGCCGTTGCAACGCGAGGCCCTTAATCGATTACACACGCTCGAGCCCGTCGAACCCGAGGACGCCGGCCTTGCCACTCACCCCGCCGGGTCGGAGCTCGAAACCCCTCACTGGGTCATCGCTCTTGATCCCAAAACGGGCGCTATTCAGAAACTACGCGCGAAGAGCACGGGGCGCGATTGGGCCTCCCCGGACCACCTGCTGGCGTTGTTCAGTTACCAGACGCTATCCAAGACGGATTACGATCGTTATTTTGCCCACTACGTCGTCATGAAAACCTGGTGGTCGGTATTGGATTTCGGCAAGCCCAAAATCGAGGATTTAGGCGCACAGAGCCGCGTGTGGACTCCGGCGCTGACTGGTTGCTGGGCCGGAGAAGTCGACGGTGGCCATCGGCTGCTGACGCAATTGCAAATTGGCGACCTCGAGGCGGAAAAATCCGGTCGAGTCGCCTGGCCGGGGAAAATGTTTGTCGACGTCCACCTGCCCGATGCCGAGCCGGTTGTCCAGATCCAATTCTCTTGCTTTGCGAAAGCCGCCAACCGGCTTCCCGAAGCCCTGTGGCTAAGCTTCCTTCCCCAAGCCCCGGACCCCAAGGGATGGATGCTGGAGATAGTAGACCGCTGGGTATCCCCGTTCGACTCTGTCTCGGGGGGAAATCGGCAAATGCACGCGGTATCCCGCGCCGTTCGCTACCAGGACGCGCAGGGAAGTCTGGCTATTGAAACGCTGGATGCTCCGGTGGTAGCGCTGGGGGATAAGTCACCGATCGCGTATTCCACGGCGCAGCCTGACATGACCAGAGGCATCCACTTCAGCCTGTTCACGAATGCCTGGGGAACAAACTACATCCAATGGTTTGGCGAAGACACGCGCTTTCGCTTTGTGCTGCGGGCGTGATTTCGCATGTATAATCCCCAGGGGATCAGTCCTCGGGGGTCTTCTCCCCGCGGCCAACATCATGTCTGAGGATCAAGTCGACAATCCGAACGCTGCCGCGAAGCCGGATGAGGTTGAACGCCTGGTGCGCGATTTCGAGGAGCGCACGCTCACAGGGCTGGAGGGGTATTTCTGCCAACTGGTTTATCTCGCCTCATTGCGCAACTACAACACCGGTCGCTACCACCACTATGGATTGGAGTCGCGCTACACACCGGAAGCCATTGATGTGGGCCTGCGCCAGTGCCACGTGCGGATTTTTGAAGAGCTCGTATCCCTGCCGCTGAAAGAGCAAACCGAAGATCTGTTGAATTTCTTCGAATCCCTGAAGGAAGATAAAACGCGGCTGGTGAGTGTTTGGGAGCGCTTGAAATCTTACCAGGTCCTCCCACCGGAGGATTGTCACCCTCTGGCGCGGGAGCTTTTTGACAAGAACATTGACATTATGCTGAGAATCCTGCGCGAAACTGATCTTTGGCCCCTACTGCACGATTCGCATCGCGACGCCAACGACCTGCCCTAGCACTTCGCCATCATCGGGAATGCGGATGGTCTGCGGTCCGGCCGAAGACAAAGGGTGGGGGAGCAAGGTCACTTCCTTGCCGCGCTGGTAGCACCAGCAACATTCGTAGCTGTAGCGCAGTTCCAGGAAATAGATGGGCCGGTCGTTTTCGTTCAGCCATCCGGTGTTCATAATCTTGCGCCGCGAGTCATCAATCTGCACGATAGACCCGGGACGCAAGAGCGGAACCATCATCCGATCTTCCAAGCCAATAAAACCGTAACGGTATTTCTTCAGATCGAGCTGGCTCAGCAATCCCGCGGGAATCTCGCCCCAGGACTCAATCAAACGGGAGAGAAAAGCAGTCTTCTCCGGGCGGAAGCCCGGATCAAACCGGACGGGGAAACGAATGGGCCGGGCAGGGTCGCCAATTTCGACGGTGAAAAGATGAGTGGAAGCCTGTAACGTGGCGTGGCGATGTTGCTCCATCTTGCCCAGATTGATTCCATACACTCCCATCATTTCTTCAATGCTCAGCCGGTAGATGACTGCCAAGCTGTAGAACTTGTAAATGCTGGGGAGTGAGCCGTCGTTCTCAATCTGGTTGAGGCGCGCAGTGGAAACCACGTACTCCGAGCTTCGCTCGGTGTCGGCAATCTCCAGGCTGGCTTCCTCCACCTGGCGCAGGGTGAGACCCAAACGCTCGCGGATTTGCTTCAGCCTGAATCCGGCCTTCTCGCTGAGGGTAACCGTCGTGGACGACGGTATAACGGGAAGAGATTCGGACATATTCTGATTCTTACTGCGAACAAAAAGATTCCCCTTGCTCCGGCCACAAGGGTGCCGAGCTATCGGAGCAGGGTGATGAAACAGAGTGCCATAGGCACGAGCGATGCCCATCTGTATTCTACTATACTGCGGGGTTAGAGACGAAATACCTTCCGAATGAAGTGGTGCGGAGACCCTCGAGCCAAACCCGGCTAGCCGCGGACTTTGCGGGATTCGGGGTTAGGGGTTAGTGATTAAGGGCCGGTGTAGGGGTCGCCGCAGCGACCGTTCGCCCTCGGGGCGACTTGGCGGATTTGGGGCACGTGTGGCACGGGCAGCCTGCCCATGTGAAGTCATGGCCAGGATGACCATGCCACAAGGACCGAAGTGGCACGGGCGTCCCGCCCGTGTCCAGACACGGCCAAATGCCCGTGCCACCACAGATTGAGCCACTACCGGTCCTGCACTTTGCTTGACAGCCTGTGCGGGGGTACCGATAATCCCAAGGTTATGGCACGCGTTACATCTGCTTCCCGTCCGCGGCTCACCGGCGTAAGCTGGTCCCCGAGCCAAGACCTGGGGAGATGGCGGATGTTGCCGCAACCTTCAGTGAGTACGATCATTATTCTTCCTGCGCGAGGCATCAGCCCATGACTTGCCCTCAGAAGACAGTCTGCCTGCTCGGATTCGTCATTCTCCTTCCCTGCACCCTCCTGGTGGGCGCCGACGAAACGGTGAGACTCCAAAAGCAAACCGATTCCGTCGAGGTGATGATCGGCGGTAAGGTCTTCACCACTTATTACTTTGGCCCGAATTCACCCAAGCCCTATATGTCCCCATTGCGTTCGCCGCAGGGCACTGTGGTGACGCGCGGATTCCCCATGCGCACGGACATCCCCGGCGAGAGCCATGACCACCCGCACCACCGCGCATTGTTCTTCGCCCACGGAAACATAAACGGAATCGATTTCTGGGGCGAGGCTCCTCCCACAAAGGCAGCACAGACCGCCAACGGCGTGTATTACCCAACAAGCGGAGAATTGCCCACCGGGCGCACCGTCTTCCGCAAGCTCGATGAGGCGAAAAGCCACGGCCAAAACGGAACCTTGAAGGCGGACTTTGAACTGGTGGGCCCCGGCGGCAAGGCCATCGGGAGTGAAAGCCAGGAATATACTTTCACGGGCGACGCCTCCACGCGCGTCATCGACTGCACCTTCACCCTAACCGCTGATCACGGCTTGACGCTTAAAATGGGGGACACCAAGGAAGGCACCTTTGCCATTCGGACCGCGAGTGGCCTCTCCGCACCGAACGTCAAGATGCTGAACTCGGAAGGTAAGGTGGGAGAAAAGGATATCTGGGGCAAGCGCGCCAACTGGGTGGATTATTCCGCTAATGTGGATGGTGAATCCCTCGGCATCGCCATTTTTGATAATCCCGCCAACATCAAACACCCGACCTATTGGCACGCGCGCGATTACGGGTTGTTCGCTGTCAATCCCTTTGGTGAACACGACTTCTACAACGACCCCAAGCGCGACGGCAGCGTCACTATCTCGACAGGCCAATCGCTCACCCTGCGCTACCGGGTGGTAATCCACCACGGCGACGCAACCGAGGCTCATGTGGCCGCAGCTTACGACGGCTACGCGGCTGGGCAGTAACGACTGTCGCGGGTGGCTGGCCACTTTCCACGGGCCACTCGCCACTTCTCACCGCTTTTTCGAGGGACTTATGGATCGCTTGATCAAAGCCCGCAAGAATGGAAAGTTCCAGCAGATTGTCGAGCCCGGAACTCTGCGGTTTCTTGACTTCGCCACCTTGCAACTGGGGAAGGGCGAACGCCACTCTCTTTCGACGGGGGCCCGCGAATACGTGCTCGATATGTTCTCCGGCACCGTAACTCTGGTGATCAACACCCCCGGCCGCAGCAAGGAGATCTATAGCCGGATCGGGAAACGCGCGGACGTATTCTCCGGACCGCCGGTCATGAGCTACATCCCCCCCAATTCGCAACTGGAGATCAAGGCGGACTCGGCGGCTGACTTGGGGATTTTTTCCGCACCCTCCACCTGCCATGCCCCGGCCGCGCTGCTGGAAGGGTCCACAGTAATCAGCAAGCAGGTGGGCCGCGATAATTGGCAGCGGACGGTCCATTCGGCATTGGGGGAAAACGTACCGGCGGAGCGTCTCCTGGCCGGCGAGACCCTGAACCCCCCTGGGAACTGGTCGAGCTTTCCGCCGCACAAGCATGACTGCTCCAACCCGCCGCATGAAGTCGTGCTGGAAGAGGTCTACTACTTCCGCGTCAAGCCCGCGCAGGGATTCGGGTTTATTTGGACCCACACCGCCCCCGACGACCCGGCGGGGTTCTCCAATGTTTTTGTGGTCGAAGATGGCGACACGGTCCTGCTGCCGAAGGGCTATCACCCCGTGGTGGGCGCGCCCGGCTACGAACTCCAATACACTTGGGTGCTGGCAGGTGAAGAGCGGCGTTATGGCGCCTGGGCTGACGACCCCCAACATGCTTGGGTGAGAAATGGGTAGTTTTCGATGGCGAGTCTGCGCCCTGCTTTTCTTCGCCACCACCATCAACTACGTTGACCGGCAAGTGCTGGGGCTGCTCGCGCCCCTGCTGCAATCCAACATCGGGTTCAACGAGGTCCAGTACGGCTATATCGTCACCGCATTTCAAGCGGCGTATGCCCTGGGACTGCTGGCGATGGGGCCGATCATCGATCGCATTGGAACAAAGCTGGGCTACGCGCTGTCCATTTCAATCTGGAGCCTGGCCGCCATGGGCCATGCGCTGGTGCGGTCGGCGTTCGGCTTCGGCGCGGCACGCTTTGCGCTGGGACTTGGGGAGTCCGGCAGTTTCCCGGCCGCCATCAAGACGGTGGCGGAATGGTTCCCGAAAAAAGAACGGGCGCTCGCCACCGGCCTACTGAACTGTGGCACCAACGTGGGGGCGACGCTGGCCCCCCTCACCGTGCCCTGGGTAGCGGTTCATTTTGGCTGGCGCTACGCCTTCCTCTTGACCGGCACATTCAGCGCCCTTTGGCTGGTCACGTGGCTGGTGGTCTACCGCTCACCACAAGACCATCCTCGCGTCACGAAGACAGAGCTTGCTTATATCCTGAGCGATCCGGCTGAGCCCACCACCAAGATTTCCTGGTCCCATCTGCTGGGTCACCGGCAGACGTGGGCGTTTGTGATGGGCAAGTCACTGACCGACCCCATCTGGTGGTTCTACCTGTTTTGGCTGGCGAAGTTCCTGGTCAGCGAACACCATTTGAAGCTGACAGGGGTGGCGCTGCCCATCGTCGTGATTTACAACTGTGCAACGGTGGGCAGCATTGTCGGCGGATGGCTGCCGGCGAGGTTTCTGGAGCAAGGATGGACGGTCAATCGCGCCCGCAAGATCTCGATGCTGATCTGCTCACTCTGCGTGATCCCGGTTATGATGACCACCCTAGTGCACGGCTTGTGGACCGCCGTCGCGATAATCAGTCTGGCCTGCGCCGCTCACCAGGGGTTTTCCGCCAACATTTTCACGCTCGCCTCCGACATGTTCCCCCGCCGCGCGGTAGCTTCCGTGGTAGGCATGGGAGGCTGTGGCGGCGCCGTGGGAGGGATGTTCATCGCCACCTTCACCGGCTGGCTGCTTCAGCTCACCGGATCGTATCTGCCCGTCTTCATAGTTGCCGGCTCTGTTTATGTGGTCGCCCTGGGCTTGGTTCAACTGCTCGCGCCAAGACTCCAGCCGGCGGCGATTGACTGAGTGTTTGGCTTTGCGTCTGAAACTCGGCACCTGGCGCCAATCCTCACGCGGCGCCACTTTGCATCCTGGCCCGGTCGTACTGAACATGTGCGCGCACAAACCGCAACAGATCCGCGGGAGGAACCGGCTTCTCCAGGTAGTCGACCGCACCCAATTGCATGGCTTCGAGATAACATTGCATATTGATAAGGCGCGTCACCACCAAAACCGGCCGGCGGCGGTCCAATTGCGTAGCGCGGTCGAGAACCCTACGCCCCTCAAAGGCTTGGCTGCCCTGGCTCACCACCACGAAGTCAATAGACTCCGTTTCCAGGCATTGAATGCCGGCTTCGTAGGTGCCGCAGGGGAAAACTTCGATTCCCTGGCCTTGCAGAATCAGGCGAAGGATCCGCAGATCGCCTGCGTTCTCGTCGACAAGAAGGACTTTTATGGATCGAGTTAAAGACTCGACTCCTTGCTGCATAAATATGTCGGTTGACATGGGAGTTCTCCATGACGGGTTGCATTAACCAGTTTTCCAATTTTCCAAACCGAGTTGATCTATGCCCGGCCGGAGATGGGTTTCCCTCCCCCTGGCTGAGCCGGGGAGTCTGATCCGAGGTCATTACTTCGTAAACTGCGATCCCACATTTGGCGCCGTGCCGCACCACGATGATTCCGAATGAACTATGCCACCGCAGAGCGTGAATGACTCAGGCAGGGTAATCGATCAATAATTAGTTGTCAAGGGAATTTTCACTTGGTAATACAAAATACTGCCGCAGAGAGATTAACCATAACCAACAGATTATAGAGGCATTATAGATTTGGCCCGATTGTTGGTGTTAAATATCTAAACACTAGTGAAAAGCAATCCCTCTTGATCTTGTGACCTGGAAGCCGTCCGCTTCACCAAAGACTTGCCTTGCGGGGATCAGGTTTCGCATCGTCATTCCGGTCCACGTGTTTTATATTTAGTTAATACAGTGCATGGGATACACAGAGGGTTAACACTGCCTGCGAGGCTGACGGTTTGGAACTTGAACGAGCGCCACAGGCGGGCCAATCTCCATGGGTCAAGCCGTGGGGTGCATTTCCCATTCGCGCGGCGGTGAATGCGTGATCACCAGATCCTCCACCTGCGCAGGCGGCAGCGGTTTCTCCACGTAATCCGCCGCGCCCAGTTGCATCGCCTCGAGGTAACAGCCCATGTGGTACGGTTTTCTTCGCTTGACCTACCCGTAGATTGCGATATGCTGCCGAAACCTTGCACCGAGAGAGAGGGTGATGGTCAATGCAGACAATTCTGTTCCGGCCGGGGGCGATTCCGACGCTGGCCTCTTATCTATTTCTAATTCCCGGCGTTGGGTGGTGGTCGGTCTACTCTTCGTCGCTTCCTTCATCAACTATCTCGACCGCGCCACGATCTCGGTCGCCCTGCCACTGATTTCCGCCGATCTGCATCTCGGCCCTGAAATCAAGGGTCTGGTACTTTCTTCTTTTTTCTGGTCATACGCTCTCATGCAAATCCCGGTCGGTTGGTGCGCGGACCGGTGGAATCTCCGCTGGCTTTACGCCGGACTCTTTGCCGTCTGGTCGCTCGCCTGCGGATTGACGGGCTTCGCCGGTAGCCTGATGATCCTGATTCTGTTGCGAATCCTGCTGGGGATTGGAGAGTCGATCTATCTTCCCGGCGGAACCAAAATCGTGAGCATGCTCTTTTCTTCTGCGGAGCGCGCCTTCCCTTCCGGACTCTTCGATAGCGGCACGCGCCTGGGCTTGGCCGTGGGAGCGCCACTGATCGCGACGCTGATCATATTCGGCGGCTGGCGCAATATGTTCGGCCTGGTTGGATTCACGGCCATCATTTGGGTGGTGCCGTGGCTTCTCATCGCTCCCAAGCATCTGCAAGTTAAACGGAGTGTTGCCGCGCCTCGCGGCTTGCCACCCCCGCAGCGGATCCACATTAACCGCAACCTGCTGGGCATTTGCCTGGGGTTTTTCTGCTTTGATTATTACTGGTACCTGCTCGTGACCTGGCTTCCCGACTACCTCGTCACCGTCCGCCACTTGACTCTGGTGCACGCGGGCTTTTACGCGGCATTGCCCTATTTGGTTTTCGGCGTGTGCCAGGCGTTAGGGGGATGGATCACCGACGGGTTCATTCGCCGGGGTTGGGATGAGACCCGCACGCGCAAATCTATGATCACCGTCGCGTTTCTTTCCGGACTTCTGCTGATTCCCGCCGCGCGCGCGGAGAGCCCCCATGTCACACTTGCCTTCCTCATGGGAAGCTCGCTCGTCGGATTGGCCGTTGGCAACTTGTACGCTATCATTCAGTGCTGCGCGCCGCGCGAAGAACTCGGCATCTGGACCGGGTTTGAGAACTTTGCCGGGAACATCGGCGGCGTCCTGGCGCCCATCGCCACCGGGTTCCTGATTGCCCGCACCGGCACCTACCTTCCGGGCTTCGCGCTTGCGGCAGGCGTTTTGGTGCTCGGCCTGATCGCCTACTGGTTCGTCGTGGGGGATCTCAATCCTGCCTCGCGTGCAAGTCAGTCAGAATAGAATAGGAGAGGCTGAATCAAATACAGAGCGACAGAACCTGTAGCGGCGCTCGATGAGCACCGGACGGCGGCCATAGACCGCCGCTGCAAGACGATTTATTTCGCCAAGGTTTTTCTTTTTGGCACGTAATCAAAAAACGTCTCGGTCTGGTTGGCGGAGGTCCATTCGGAGCGAAACCTGGTCGCCTTCTCGACCCTGCGCAACTCCGATAGCAAGGAGCGATTAAGGTCCCGCGCGTTGTCTCCTTTTAACTCTGCCTTGACCAGGAATTCACGCTTATCCGTCTGCTCGATAGTACCCTGGGGGATAGCCTTTTTTAGAGCAGCATTAATCGCAACGGGATTATCTGTACTAACCTTTCCGGCGAGGGTGAATTTCTTCTTTGCCATGTCTCTGCCCCCCTGCGCGCTCAGATGGTCCCCCGCGCGGCCGGAGCGTCCCCAACCAACCTTAGGCAGGAGATCGTGCGGCTCGGTCCGGGCCATCAGATCCTAATGAATTGCTTCTTGCGGTACATCCAATAAAGGATCAACCAGACCACGGCAAATGCCGCGCTGGCCTCAACCAATTCCGCCCAACGGCCGATCAGCGGCAGCAGGTTCCCCACGAAAATGTTTCCCACGAGCCGGAAATCAAAAATCCCGGTGGCCACGTAAACCGCAATGGAATTCATGCCAATAACGATAAATCCGAAGGCCCACTTCTTATAGCCAAGCACGTCGATGATCCAATAGAAGAACCCCAAAGCCACAAAGCTGATGCCGCCGGCGATCAGCACGTAAGAGCTTGTCCACATGAGCTTGATGACAGGGAAGGAAAAGCTCCAGACGATTCCGCCCACCAGGCTCACCGCGCCCGCGATCAGCAAGCGATAGAACTTATTCATGGGCGTGGCGTCAGACATCAGCATCTGCCCGGCCAGCACGCCCAGCATGACCGAGGCGCCAAAGCCCAGATAGCTCAGGAACCACGTATTCTCGCCGTAATGCAAGTGGCCGAGAACAAGCTGGTCGACGTAGGTTGGCAGATTGCCTTGCGGAGTCAAGACTCCGGCGCCGACGCCGGGGACGGGGATCAGCGTCACCACGGCCCAATAGACAAGAAGCATTGCGGCGATAGTGGCCGCATGCCATTGGGGCTTCACTTTCAAAGTTATGATGGTCGCCAGCAAATACCCTGCCGCGAGCCCGTGCAGGACGCTATAACAGGGGCGGAATTTCGACCAATCAAATAAGAGAAGATTCCCCTGCGTGACCGTTCCCAGGCAGAACATAATGATGGCCCGCCAGACGGCGTGGAGCAGCAGGGTACGGTCCGTCTCGCCCCTGGCCCGTCGTTTCTCGACCCCCAGCGGGATGGCCGCCCCCATGATGAACATAAAGAGTGGCCAGATCAGGTCGTAGAAATGCAGGCCCTGCCAGGGCACGTGGTCGAACTGTTCGAGGAACTTGTCGAAGAACGGGTGCTGGATGACCTTGCCCAGGCCGAACAGAATAGCCGTGCCGCCCGTAATCCAGAACATATCGAACCCGCGCAGCGCATCGAGCGATACAAGTCTTTCGACGCGAGGCGGCGAGGTCAAGACCGCAACGGTTGCGCGCTCCCCTCGTTCTATTTCAGCTTCCGCGGTTTTCATGGACTCCTCTCGAAACGTTCCGCCATCACACGTTCAGGACCGGAATCTGGACCGCGCAAATGGTTTCGAAACCATGGGTCCGCAGGTGACCGTCATAGGGGTAGCACCCGGTGACCAGCAAATCCGCTTTCGTCTGCTTCGCGGCCTGGCTCAGCACTTTGGGCACGTCACCACTGCCGATGATGACATCCGCCTTGATGCCTGTGTCCTGTTGAAGCTTGGCGATTTGCCGGGAAGCGTCGCCGACGAGCGCCTCTTTCCACTTTTCATCAACATAATCGCCACCAGGCCCCCAAAGCTCCACCCCCCCGGTGACGTTAACCAGCGTAAGACGAGCGCCAAAATCGGCTGCCAATTGGGAGGCCCACGACGCCGTCAGGTTGCAACGGGGGCCGAATTTGACCGCGCACAGGACGCTGCGAATCGCAAACTTCTGCCCTGGTGGTCCTTCCACGTGTGCACCCGTCCAAACCGGGCACTCGGTCCCATGCACCACTTTTGCGGTCACCGTACCCAGCAGAAACTGGTAGAACGTGAAGCTATGGGACGGCATCATGATCAGATCGGCTTTTTCCTCCTGCGCCGTCTGCACAATGGCGAAAGCCACGTCGTCTTTCACCAGCTTGCACCGAATGGTAAGGCCTGCAAGGTCCGGCCCAAGAGACGGATCCTGCTGATTCTGAGCCTGCCGAATGATCGCCGCGAGCAAGTCCCAGTCTGCCATCTCGCGGGCGTCCTCCGGCACACCGGCGGCATGGCTTCGCTCGGTAGCCACGTGCAGCACCATGATCTCCGAGGTGAAATGGTGCGCAAGGATCGCGGCTTGGCGAATCACATTCAGTGATGCAACCGGGTAATCAACCGGCAAAAGGATTTTCTTGAGATTCAGCATCGCGCCAAAACCCTTAAGTCAACATACCCCTTAGCATTTCCCTTGGTCGGAATTTCGGATTGGGATATCTGGCACCCGCACATCGGACGCTACTCCTGCCTCGAGCACAACCGGTCCACCCCGATTCCGCCTTTGGACATTCCGGCGCCTGAAATTATACACCCGGGAGTATTCGACCGAGCACGGCGTGTCTCGTGTGCGTGTCTCGTGTTGTCGGGTGTGCGACACGAGAGGGGAATAACGAACGTAGCGCCGGCATCCTGCCCGCTCTGTCAGAAGCGGCAGGAGCATCCTGCGTCCGCCAAGAAAACGCGGGCAGGATGTCCGCGCGCCGTAAATTCTGAAAATAAATCAGCGCGAATTTCCTGCCGGCAGGAAATTCGCCGGCATCTCCCACAAGTTTGGCAGCTAAATTGCTAGCCTACAGAGCGAAGGGCAGTCTCAGAGTAAAATGACGCGGTGCCCCCTCTGGCGCGGACCCTAAGCCCGCCACGACCGTACCGCCATGCAAGTGCCGACTGATAGAAATCTTCTTGATGGTCAATCGCAAAGCCGACGGAAGTTGGAGAGAGTGGTGCATGAGGCGACTATATCTATGAAAAGCCAGTTAGTTAGCAGAGATTCGGGAGGAATCCCACGGTCCCAGCGAAAGTTCAAGTTGTTGAAAGTAGGGGAGTTATTCTGAGGCTGTAGAGGCGCTGGCACAAAAAAGATGTTAAAAATGAAGGATGATCCGACTATATCTATGAAAACACAAGGCAGGGCGACAGAATGTCCAGCAACGAAACCGCCTTTTTTGCACGAAAATGCGCCCCAACGCGCGATAATCGGGGGCAAAGAGCAGCGGACAGTGGCTAGTGGTTAGCGGCGCGTGCCACGGGCATCCTGCCCGTGAAGGGGACATGGCCGGGAACAAGGGCCGACGCTAAAACGTCCCCCAGCATGCCGTGATGTACTAGAAATAAAAAGGGTTAGCTGTTTGTGATGAAAATCTTGAGAAAATCTATGCCATTGAAATCAAATAAGTTAATCAATTCTCAAAGGCCAGGCAGGGAAGGAAAATGGCATATCGAAAATGAAGGTATATCCCGTGATGTTGCTGAAAACAAATGGAAAAAATCTGTCAGGGAGCCGGTACCCCGTGATGTTGTGGCAAATAATAGACTTATTGCGCGTACCCCGTGATGTTGATGATAATAAATGCAGTTAATGAAAAAGGCGATTGATACGTGAAGAGTCGCGACTGACAATTGTATTCGGGGGCAGTCAGGTATATGTTATCGGTCGCGGTTCAAACGCCGATTCAACAAGGGAGAGAAGAATGGCTTCGATACTAGCTTTAAGCGCCGTCTTAGGTTTAGCGGCTTATTGGGACACGCCGGCCGCAGATGTTCCGCAAGCCGAAATTTCGAACGGAGAGCTTCGCGCGAGGCTTTTCCTGCCTGACATTCACAATGGATACTATCGCGGGACTCGTTTCGACTGGTCGGGGGTCATTGCCGCGTTCGAGTACCAGGGACACAACTACTACGGGCCTTGGTATAACCGCATCGATCCACGAGTGCACGACTTCCAGTATGAGGGCGCGGAGATCGTCGCCTCGACGTGTTCCGGAATTTCCGGTCCCGTCGAAGAGTTCACAACCAACCACAGCGCCCTGGGTTTCGACGAAGCCCCCGTGGGCGGCACATTCATCAAGATCGGCGTTGGGGTGCTGCGCAAAGACAGCGCAGAATACGACTATGTCAAACAGTACGAGATTGTGAACCCGGGCCAATGGAAGGTCGAAGCGCACGGCGATTCCGTGGACTTCACGCAGGAGCTGACGGACGCCGCCACGGGCTATGGTTACATCTATCACAAGATCGTGCGGCTAGTCCCCGGAAAGCCGGAAATGGTGCTGGAACACAGCCTGAAAAATACCGGTCGCCGCACCATTCAGAGCAGTGTTTACAACCACAATTTTCTGGTGCTTGACCACCAGGCCCCCGGCCCGGATTTTTCCCTGACGGTTCCCTTCCAGATCCATTCCCCACACCCGCCCGACAAAGATCTGGCGGAGATTCGCGGAAACCATCTTGTTTACCTCACGTCGCTGGCAAATCAGGATGTGGTTTTTGCCCCTCTGCTGGGGTTTAGCGGCAGCCCCCAAGACAACGAGATTCGCATTGAGAACCGACGCGTAGGCGCCGGCATGCTCATCGGCGGAAACCGTCCGCTATCGATGCTGAACGTGTGGTCGATTCGCAGCGTCCTCTCCGTGGAACCCTTTATTGCCATGACCATCGAGCCCGGCCACGAATTCACCTGGGAAATGTCTTACCAGTATTACGTGCTCGCGCCAGCTCCAAAATGAGTGGCCACGGTCAGCTCGGCAGGAGATACGCGGGTGTATACTGGTTGACGGTCGGTAACCAAAACGGAAATTCCGGATAACACCTTGCCGCACGCTTGGCAAAATGCGACATGATAAGTTAATGGATACACAAGGATGATCGGGAAGACCGTCTCTCACTATAGAATTGTGGAAAAGCTGGGTGGCGGCGGGATGGGAGTGGTGTACAAAGCCGAAGACACCACGCTCGGCCGCTTTGTAGCGCTCAAGTTTTTGCCCGAGAATCTGGCCAGGGATCCCCAGGCGCTCGAACGATTTCAACGCGAGGCGCGCGCGGCTTCGGCGCTCGACCACCCGAACATTTGCACCATTCACGAAATCAGCGAGCACGCTGGCGAGCCCTTCATCGTGATGCAGCTTATGGAGGGGCAGACCCTCAAGCACCGCATTGAATCCAAGCCCTTCAAAACCGATACCCTGCTTGACCTGGCGATTCAGATTGCGGACGCCTTGGACGCCGCGCACTCGAAGGGGATCGTGCATCGGGACATTAAGCCTGCCAATATTTTCGTGACGCAGCGCGGTCAGGCCAAGTTGCTCGATTTTGGCTTGGCAAAGGCCGCACATCCGAGCCATCCACCCGCGGAAGCCGGCGCCTCCGGGATGTTGACCGCTGCCACGCGCGAAGAATTAATCACTAGCCCGGGCACCACCATGGGGACGGTGGCCTACATGTCTCCTGAGCAGGTGCGCGGCGAGGACCTCGACGGCCGTTCCGATATTTTTTCCTTTGGCCTAGTGCTCTACGAAATGGCCACCGGCGTGCCCGCTTTCAGCGGCAACACTTCCGGCGTGATTCAAGAAGCCATCCTGAACCGCATGCCGATTTCTCCCCTGCGTCTGAATCCCGAGTTGCCCCCAAAGCTGGAGGAAATTATCTCCAAGGCGCTCGAAAAAGACCTCGACATGCGCTATCAGGGCGCTTCCGAGCTCCGCACGGACCTCAAGCGTCTGAAGCGTGACACGGATTCCGGGCGCTCCGCCAACCGGATGCAGGTTGAGGAGCCCAGCGGTTACATGCCTTCCCGATCCAGCCAACCGCGACAAGACGCGCAACCTGAGATGGTGCCTCCGATTCCTGCGCCGTCGGCGGCGAGCGGGGCGATACCGCCGCCCAGTAGTTCGAACGCGGTCACCCCTCCACCCAGCGGTCCCCATGCAGCCACACCTCCGCCGAGTGGACCGAGCGCAGCCGCACCGGCTGAATCCCCGGTGGAACCATCAGGAGCGGCTTTCCCGTTGGCCTCAACTACCGCCCAATGGCGACGTCCCAAGTTCCTGATTCCTGTCGTAGCAGTTTTGCTGATTATCGTGCTGGCTCTGGGTTGGTCGCTCACGCGCCGCCGCGCGTCAAGACCTGGGGGGGCGCAAGGCCATAAGGCGTTGGCGGTCCTTTACTTCTCCAATCTTTCGCAGGACCCATCGCTCGACTGGCTCAACCGCGGCCTCACCGAAATGCTCACCACGAATCTGGCCCAGGTCAAGGGACTGGACGTGCTTTCCACTCAGCGCATTTACGCCGAGATTCAGCGTCTCGGGAAGAAGGAAGCGACGGAACTCGACTCGGCCTCGACGATGGAAGTGGCGCGCAATACGAACGCCGACGCGTTTATCACCGGCACGCTCCTGCGCGTCGGCCCCAAGCAGCTTCGGCTCGACGTGCAGGTTCAAGACGCCAAATCCGGCCAGATACTTTTTTCCGACAAGGTGGAGGCTGCGGACGTCCAAGGCATCTTCAGCATGGTGGACGCGGTGACGGGCCGCGTGGCGCAGCGCTTCGTGCCTGAGGCCAATATGGCCACGAATGGCCCCAGCATCGAAGAGGCGGCAACGTCCAACCTCGAAGCTTTCCGGCACTATCAGCTCGGGGTTGATCTGGCCAGGCGCTTCCTCGTTGCCGAAGCGGTTCGAGAGATGGAGGAAGCCGTCCGGCTAGATCCCCAATTCGCGCTGGCTTACTATCGACTTTCCGGGGGCTACACGTTCATGGGGGATCTTCGCAAAGCCCAGGAACTTTGGCCGAAGATCGAGCAATTGAAATCACGCCTGCCGCGCGAAGACTTGTTGGAGTTCCAGGCGCAAGAGGCTTTTCGCGCCGGAGACCCCGCGCGGGGGCACCAGATCCTGGAATCACTTCTCCAGGAGTTTCCCCGCCAGGACCAGGCCCGCGCACAGTTGGCCCTCTCGCTGTATTCCGCAGGCGAGCCGGACCGAGCCATCTCCTTGTTGAAGGATGGCCTCCAACTCGATCCCAAGGATGACATCTTCTTGAATCAGCTCGGGTATTCGCAGGCGGTAATGGGAAATCTGCCGGCTGCGCTTCAGGCCAACGATCAATACATGAGCCTTCGCCCGAACGACCCGAATCCCTGGGACACACGCGGTGACATCTTCTACATGTCGAATCACGACGATGAAGCCGTGGAGGCGTATCGCAAAGTCATCGCGCTGAAGCCGGATTTTATTGGCTACGGGGACTATGCCAAATTGGCCGTCGTCTACGCGGACCAGAAGAAATTTGCGCTGGCGGATTCGGCGCTTCAGGAATACGGCAAACGAGCCACGGGCGCGAGCAAATTCTACGTTTCGGTATTTAGGGGGCAGTTTCAGGAGACGCGGGGAGACTTGGAGGGCGCACGCGCGAGTTATCAACGTGCCGTGCGGGACCTGGCGAGCGCCGGGCAGAACAATGGCGCCGGTGACGCCGAACGGTCGCTGGCCATAATTTCGTTCCTGACGGGTGAGGGATTGGCTTCCGATCTGGCCTTCGCCCGTCAGCAAAGATTCTCCGGACTCGAGCAAGGGTTGATCGGGGCTCTGAAGGCGGTGCAGGGAGATACAGCGGGCTCCGAACGCAGCCTCCAGCTCTATGCGGCGGCTCGCCCGGAACTTGGCCCGCAAGGTATCGATCAACTCCGGAATTACTACGCCCTTTACGCCGCCCTGGTGCGCAAGGATGCCCAAGGTGTGATCGCTGCGGCTGGTCGACTGCCGAGTTCCACGGATGCATTCATGCGATATCCGCGCGGGTGGGCCTATTTCGAGACCAAGGACTACACCCGGGCAGAGCAGGATCTTCGAGCAGCCATTCTGGATGAGAAGCTGTTGTCAAGCTTCAATGCCATGCGCACCCACTCGCCGCTGCTCGCCGCGCTGGCGCACTTCTATCTGGGCCAAGTTTATGAAGCGACGGGAAGGCGCGACGAGGCCGCGAGCGAGTACCAGGAATTCCTCTCCCACTTCGAAAACTCCCACGCCAACCTTCCCCAAATCGCCTTTGCGCACGCCGCCCTCCAGCGCTCGCTGCCGTCATGCTCCCGGTGATCCCTCCGGCAGTTTTGGAAAGAAGATTGAGCTTGAATCCTCTTGGTGGTATGAAACATGTGCCGGGAAAGAGGTGTTTCTCAATTTGAACCTTGGCTGCTGGGAGTAATGGAATGACGAATCATATGAGGACTTTGCAATTGTTTTTAGTCTCCTTGTTCTTGCTGGCATCAACGTCACAGATTTGGGGACAGGCGCCGGTGAGCATTCGGGAGGAGCCCCTGGTGCTTCCGACCTACGAAATAGGGCCACCGGACCTTGAGCCTATGTTTTATGCGGGCCGGGATTACCAGGGCGCCCAGGGCGCGATCTATCCCTACGGGCTCTATGACAACCTACTAGATGTTCGCGACAACAAGACTTACCAAGCCGACTATCTGGAGAACAAGTACATCAAGATCTGCGTCCTCCCGGAGCTAGGCGGGCGCATTCTGTCGGCGACTGACAAGACCGACGCCTATGACTACGTCTACCGGCAAACCGAAATCAAGCCCGCGCTCATTGGCATGTTGGGAGCATGGATCTCGGGCGGCGTGGAATGGAACATTCCGCACCATCATCGCGCCAGCAGTTATCTCCCGGTGGACCACCGGCTGATAACGAATCCCGACGGGAGCAGCACGATCTGGATTGGAGAAGTGGAACTCCGCCACCGAATGGAGTGGGCTGTTGGGATCACGGTCTACCCCGACAAGTCCTATATGAAGGTCACGACGACGCTTGTGAACCGCACGCCCTTTGTCCACTCGTTTTTGGATTTCACCAATACAAGTGTGCATGCCAACGAAAACTACCAGGTGATCTTTCCTCCCGACACCCAATTTGCGGTGTACCACGCCAAGGTGCAATTCGCCCACTGGCCGCTTTCTCATGACGTTTATCAAGGCGTTGACTACACGCGGGGAGTGGACCTCAGTTGGTGGAAAAACCATCCAACCCCGGTGTCATTTTTCGCCTGGAACTTCGACGGCGATTTCTTTGGCGGATACGATCACGGCAAGGATGCCGGAATCATCGCCGTTCAGGACCACAACGTTTCGCCCGGCGCAAAATTCTTCGAATGGGGAATCGGCCCCGAAGGGAAGTTATGGGATAAGGTCCTCGATAGCCAGGGCGACTACCTCGAGCTGATGTCGGGCAACTTCTCCGACAACCAACCCGATTACAGTTGGATCGAGCCCTCAGAAACCAAGGTTGCAACCGCGTTCTGGTTCCCGATTCGCGGCATTGGCGGGGCCAAGAACGCCAACCTGAATGGGGCCGTCAATCTTGAGGTTGGACCACCGGGAAAGGTCAATTTCGGTTTCTACTCCACGCAGGAATTTCGCGGCGCCAAGGTCATTCTCACCGCCGGAAGTCAAAAGATTTTTGAACAGAGTATCGATATTGATCCCGACAAGCCTTTTGTGCAGCAGGTCCCTTTGCCGGAGGGAATCAAAGAAGCGGATCTCAAAGTTGCCCTCCTGGATGCGGGGAACAAGGAACTGATCAGCTATCACCCGGTGAAGCCGTCGCCCCAACCCATGCCTCCGGTGGTGAAGCCTCCCCTGCCTCCTAAGGAGATCAAGACTGTCGACGAGCTTTACCACATCGGCCTGAGGCTGGAGCAATTCCATAATCCCGCTTTGCAGCCTTATCCTTACTACCAGGAAGCCTTGCGGCGAGATTCCGGCGACTACGATGTGAACACCGCATTGGGCAGACTTTACTGTGAGCGCGGGCTCTACTCGGAGGCACGGGAGAGACTGACGGCGGCTCTCGACCGGGCCACGCGCAATTACACCCGTCCCAAAGACGGCGAAGCCTATTACTACCTGGGCGTCGCCCTCAGAGGTGAAGACAAAAGCGCGGAGGCAGAGGACGCTTTCCACCGGGCCTCGTGGAGTGAAGCGTGGACCGCCGCAAGCTACTATCAGGTTGCCGAATTGGATGGACAGAAGGGCGAGTGGTCACAAGCGCTTTCCGATCTCGACCATTCGCTTGCCTACGGCACGCTCAACTGCCGGGCATGGGACCTGAAGGCGGCAACGCTCAGAAAGCTGGGGCGAGCGGAAGAAGCCAGGGAGGCTGCCAATAAGGCTCTGGCCGTGGATCCGCTTGACCTTTGGGCCCTCAATGAACTCGCGTTGTTAGACGGGCGCGAGGGGCCGGAGATCAACCTGGGTAACAACGAACAGTCCAAGTTGGAACTGGCGGTGGACTATTATCAAGCAGGATTGGCGGGCGATTCCGAGCAAGTCCTCAAGCATCTGCTGGCCGCGAGTCCTGATCAGAATAAACTGAACCCGCTTGTTTATTATTACCTTGGCTATATTGCGCTCCAAAGCCGGCAACCTGAGGAAGCATCCAAGTACTTCCGCCTCGCTGCGCAGATGCCCTCGGATTACGTGTTTCCCTTCCGCCTGGAAACCGCGAAAGTGCTGAAAGCGGCCATGCAGGCAAATCCTGCGGACGCGCGCGCCCCCTACTATCTCGGAAATCTTCTGTACGACCGCGAGCCCGCTGCCGCCATCAAGATGTGGGAAAAGTCGGCAGCGATGGATAGTACCTTCGCACTGGTGTGGCGAAATCTGGCCCAGGCATACGAGCAAACTACCAACGATTCGGCCAAGGCCATTGCCGCCATGCAAAAGGCCGTCGCACTGGATGGGAGCAATGCGCGTTTCTTGTATGAACTCGACACGTTATACGAAACAGGTAACGTATCCCCGCAGAAGAGACTTGCGGCATTTGAATCCAACCCCTCGATAGCCACCAAACGCTCGGACGCGATGATGCAGGAGGCTAAGGTCTATCTACTGATGGGCCGGTACGATCAGGCCATTCAGCTCCTCTCCACCCACCGATTCCACAACTGGGAAGGGTACGGCGATATTCACGACGTTTACGCGGATGCCTGCGTGCTAAAGGGCGAGGGTGAATTCAAGGCAGGAAAATACCAGGAAGCCTTGAAGGATTATGAAGCATCGCTCGAATACCCCGAGAATCTCGAAGTCGGGCGGCCCTATGATGAAACCCGAGTGCCGCAGGTTGACTATTTAATGGGTCTGGCATTCGAAAAGCTGGGGAATACAACAAAGTCCCGCGAGTTATTCCAGCAGGCCATGGCCGCTTCGGGGCGCGAAGAATCCCCCCAACAAGCCGAGATGCGGTATTACCGGGGCCTCGCGGCGCTGAAACTCGGTCGCAACACCGAAGCGAATCAAATCTTCGATGACCTGATCGCCATGGGTGACAAGGCGCTGGCCCAAGGAAACGACGTCGACTACTTCGCCAAGTTCGGACAGAAGCGATCCAGCCGCTTCCAGCGTGCCGACGCCCACTACCTGATTGGCCGGGGAAATCTGGGGAAGGGCGAAACCGCCAAGGCTCGAGTTGAGTTTCAGGCGGTGCTAGGACTGAACGTGAACCACCTCGGTGCTACCACCCAGTTGTCAGCTTCCGCTCGTTCAGAAAGTGTGGCATCCCGTTGAAGCTCGCCAAGGCGGCTGGGCGTCGATGGCAGCGGAAAAGGCCAGCACGATAGACTGCGGAGAATGGGGTTATGTCAACTACCTGCCTATATGCGCGTAAGCTGGGGCAAAGGTTAGCTCCCCTTTTGACTCTTCTGGTGTTCATGAGCGCCAACCGCGCCCAGGCGGTCTCTCCTCTTTTCGCTCGGGGCTACACGGTTCTCCCGGCGCCACAAAGCGTGACCTTCACGGGAGCTGACTTTACGCTCACGAACGGATGGCAGTTGGAGCTTGCTTCCGGAGTCAACGCCGACGACGTTGCGGTAGCGACCTTGAAGGAAGAACTCGCGGTTCGCTACGGGCTCACCTTGGCGGAAGGAGGGGCGTCTGGCAGCGTCGCCGGCGTGATCCGCCTCGACGTGATTCCCGGTTCCGTTGCCATCGGCGACACGGCGGACCGCGACCACGCCCAGCTCGCCGAGCAAGCCTATTTTCTGGCTCTCAAGCCTCAGACTATTTCGATCCGCGCCAATGCTCCCACGGGGCTTTTCTACGGCATCGAAACGCTGATCCAACTGATTCGCTCCCAGAACGGGCAATTTCGTTTGCCGTCAGCGGACATCACGGACTGGCCCGATCTCCAGTTGCGCGTCATCTATTGGGATGACGCTCACCATCTGGAGCACTTGGACGTGCTCAAAGCGGCCATCCGCCAAGCCGCCTTCTACAAGATCAATGGGTTTTCGATCAAGCTCGAAGGGCATTTTCAATATCAGAGTGCCGCCCCCATCGTCGAGCCCTATGCGCTCTCACCCGCCGAGCTCCAGGAGTTGACGGATTTCGGCCTGCGTTATCACGTTCAAGTCATTCCTTACCTTGATGGGCCGGCGCATGACGCATTCATTCTGAAGCACCCCGAGTACGCGGCGCTGCGGGAATATTCCGAAAGTAATTATGAGTTCTGCGCCACCAACCCCGACACCTACAAACTCTTTTACCGGATGTTTGATGACCTGCTCGCGGCCAACAAGGGCGCCAAGTATTTTGTGCTCTCAACCGACGAGCCGTATTACGTGGGGTCGGCGAAAAACGCCCAGTGTGATGAAGCCGGTCGCGCGAAGGATCTGGGAGGCGTAGGAAAGCTGCTGGCGGAATTCACCACCAAAACGGCGGCCTATCTGCACGACCGCGGGCGCACGGTGATTTTTTGGGGCGAATATCCTCTCAAGCCCGGCGATATCGCGGCGCTTCCGCCCTACCTTGTGAACGGAGAAGTCTACGGTCCGGACTTCGACCCGGTTTTTCGCGCCCACGGAATTCGCCAGCTCATCTATACCTCGACAGAAGGCGAAGAACAGTTGTTTCCCGAGTACTACTTGCGCCCTTCGTCGCGGCGACTCCATCGTCCGCCGGATGGCACGGCGAGAGTAGAGGGAATGGTCCAGCTAATTTCCGGTCTTTTGCGCGAGAGTCATTCGGTGTCACAGGCCGGCTCCGGCAGAGCTCCAGGGGCCGACCTGATGGGTACGCTCATTGCCGGGTGGGCGGACGCCGGTCTGCATCCCGAGACTTTCTGGTTGGGTTACGCCACGGGATCGGCGGCGGCTTGGAACGGCAATTCCCCCGGCGCACCCGAGCTGATGAGCACCTTCTATCCAGTTTTCTATGGCCCGCGCGTGGCGGAAATGGGCCGGCTATATCAGCTCATGAGCGAGCAAGCACAGTTTTGGCAGGACAGTTGGGAAACCGGGCCAACGAGCGCGCGCAGCCCCATTTTTGGCGATTCCGAGGGCGTCTTCCATCCGCCCCACCCTGCGGACGATCAATACCTGCCGCGTCTTCCTGTGCCCTCACCGGGAACTCTGCGATTGGGGTCCGACTGGGGACTCGAAAATCGCCGGCGCTTGGAATTGGCGGGCGAATACCTCGCGCAAAACGATCAGTTGCTGGACCTGCTGCACGAGAATCTTCAGCGCGCGGATTTCAACCGCTACAACCTGGAGGTTCTGCTTTCTGTCTCGAACCTCTGCCGGCAGAGTCTTGAGATGCTCCTGGATCTCGCAAAGATTAACGAAGATTTGAAGTCGGCGGAAGCTGCTTCCCGCGCGCCCGCTGCCGCTGTGGCCGCCCTCGATCGCGCGCTGGACCTTGCCGAATCCATCCGGCAGCAACGCAACCGGACTCTCGATGAAACCACCGCCACCTGGTACCGGAGCTGGTTCCCACGCGTCGAGGAGGCCAATGGCAGGCGCTTCTTGAATCAGGTCGACAACGTCAAGGACCACCAGCCCGGCCGCACCGTGGATATGAGCTTCCTCGTTTATCGCGAACTGCTCTATCCGCTGGGCGATTGGGCGCGGCAGGTGATGGCAGTCCGCAACCGTTATGCCCAGGAGCACCGCTTGCCGCTGCGGAAGGGCCAACTCAATTGGAAGGATACGAAGACATCGCCCACGACCCGGTGACCGCGACGGCAACGCACGGAGAATTTCCCCAGAAGGATTGGTCTTCATGCCTGAAGAGCATCGTTACAGCAAACTGCCCCGCTGATTTCTGGCGAGTGTAATTGACAGGCTTGTTGGCGTCGATGCCTTCCAGAAGTGGGATGTGGTCCGACAAGGCTCCCGTTGGCGGGGCGTGCACGACAATATGTCCGTCGACGACAAGTCTATCGAGGGCAACCGACGCTCGCCTGAATGCCACCAAGGGACTATCCATCCTTCCCAACCGCTGAGGGGGGAGCAGGTAGCACCGAGTTGTCCCGCGCCGAGCGAATACGCGGCGCGGCACGGGCATCCTGTCCGTGATGTTCATGGCCAGGATGGCCATCCAGCGGACGTAGCGCGGGCATCCTGCCCGCTGTGGCAGGGGCGTCCCGCCCGTGCAAGTGCATGGCCAGGATGGCCATGGCACAATTGCCGGCTTCGGCGTCCCGCCCGTGTCGGTGGAAGAGCCGCAGGGCCGAAGTGCGGGCCCTGCGCTACGCTGACTCCCGATAGTGCCCTAACCAATTCAGCAGGCCGCCGAGAACTTTGTCGAAGGCTGGCGATTGAAGAGTACCAAGCCGGTGGAGTGCCTTAATCGTATGGAAGGGACTCAAACAGGGCGGTTGAATCGGCGCCGATTTCTTCATCCTCGAGCGGGCCGGAGTCGAAGGGCAGCCATCGGCGCAGAAGCTCCTCGGTGAAGGCGCGCTTCTCTTCCGCCGGCAGGTGTTCGAAGGCCTCGAGCAGGGCTTGGGTGTCGCCGCTCATGCCCCAATCATAACAGGGATTTTCGACCGTAACAAAGGCCCTCAAGCTAACGCTCACGCGCACGTTCTCTCTGTCTTTCGCAGCCGCGAAAGCGAGTGGCGCTGCGTGCCAGGCCCATGGCCGCTTGTTCGACTTTGCCTTTTGTTTTCTTGAGCGGTTGCGCCCGAGATGCGGCTATAGTAATCTTGATCCAGGAAGGCGGACATGACGCAAATCACCGAAGCCATCTACACTCACGGCGTTCTGAGGCCTGCAACCGATCTAAACCTGCGCGAGCAGCAACGCGTGCGGGTGATCGTTGAGCCCATGGAAGACACTCTCGGGGACCGCGACGCCGCCGTGGCACGATTGAAGGCTGGGATCGAAAGCATGCAGTTCTTCTCAAACGGGCCACTGCCCGGGCGAGAGGACCTCCATGATCGCGCTTGACACCAACGTCCTCCTTTTGGGACGCCTTGATTTTGGCAGCGTGCGCTGAGGCGGGGGTGGAGATGCTCTATTCGGAGGACGTCCCGGGCATCCCCACGCTAGATCGGCTCAAGGTCGTCAATCCGTTCAAATAGGCAGCGCTCTATTACGCGGCGCCTGCCTCGCGCCAACCACCCCCAGCCACTTGCCACTGCCCTAATGACCTCCAACCGCGGACTTCGGACGCACTTTCTGGCCACTATTCACTCGCGACTGCTTTCAACTACAGCCGAGAGGAAAGGTTATGAAGGAGAAGGCGAGCAGGAAAACTGACCGCGATACGATGCGGCCGGAGTACGACTTCTCGACCGCCGAACGAGGCGTCACCGCGGCGAGGCATGCTCGGGGCGCGAATATCGCCGTGATCGATCCGGAAGTGTTGGACGTCTTCCCCGACGGCGCGACAGTCAACCGAACCCTGCGCGCCCTCGCCCCCGTTCTTCGACTCCAACATCGGCCCGTCCCCAAGCGTCGAACCGGGTAGCCATCAAGCTCACCGATTTCCCGCGTGGGCCATTCTCACGCCCGATGTTTTTGACCGGAAACTCCTCACCAAACCAAGAACCCACACTCACGACGTCACGGACTGGCGACCCGCTGCTTGCTGAATCCTGAATCCTAGCACCTGTCTACCGTTTACCGTCTGCCGTCTACTTTGCCTGGCCCCGTTCCTCCAGCCGCCCGGCCTTGAAGAAGGCACCCGGACAGAGACATTGTGGCTTGCTCGCCCGGCCTAACGTAGTCAAGGTCCCAGGAGCATCAGGTGGAACGGCTTGTATCCTCCCAAGAACGAGGAACCGTGAACCTCCTGTTGGATTGAACGAATCTCACGGATGCTCTGGACTGCTTGTATCCAAGGCATCATCCGACACCGGTCAGCGAGATCTTCTATCGCGTCATCGGTCAACGGGCCGGTAAGCGCGCGTGTAGGTGCGTCGTTTGAGATGACCGTGCCATCAAGGCCTATATCAACAGAATAGTCGCGGTCGGTCACCGCAGACCCTTTCAATTCAAACCAGCAGCACTCGGCGCCGATTCTCAGCAAGGAAAGAGACGACAACAGCGGAACCCCCACGAGAACCGCCATCCCAGCCTCTTCACTCACCGCAGTATATGCAAGAAGCTCGCGGTTAACCTTCATCCTGATTCCGGCCTGGGAACCTGACACGAGCTTGGGGCGGCGTGGAAAAGCCGTGAGCAGCCGTATCTGCCCGCCGGCCATCATTTTTTGGGCGGTTGTGTTTCCCTCCCGTGAGAGCCAGAGGAAGAGGGGGATGACCTCGGTAAACCTTTGATTCAATCGACTGACAATATTCGGTACCAAAATATACTCAGCAGAATGCTCTGAAATAAAGCTCTTTGGGTGCATGGTACACTCAGAGACCTCCTTACGTTGAGTCGGGCCTAGCGCCTCCGACTGGTTGGAAGTAGTCCCCCCACGAGTGCGCCTAAGAAGGGCGCTGGGGAACTCGCTTATTAGTGCGCCTATAGTCATTATGCCGTCAGTTGGACGGGAACATCGGCCTTCGGCGCCATGAATCCCTGTCGTACGTATGTAGCATATAGCTTCGTCCTTTAGGACCAGCGCCCTCAATAATGAGATAAACGGAGAGCTTCAAGACTCCAACCGTTCACCACCCGGTTTTTCTAAAGGACGCTATTGAACAGTGTAGCTTTGCATTAAGAGGAGGTGGCGTATAATGCCTGGGTCGAATCTGAGGAGAAGGCTTCCAAAGGGGATTGCCCCTGCACAAAGAGTATGCCCATCGATTTGACCGTGTTCAACCCGCAACCGATTGCTGTGGCCTTGCCGGGCTTGCAAGTCGGTCGGAGACTTGGCCCAGGAGGGCAAAAAGCAGTTTGGGAGTGTACTTACCAGGGGCAACGATTCGTCCTCAAAGTCTTAGTCGCTGAACCCAACTCTACGGAGCGCGCCAAACGCGAGCTCGCCGTTTATCGCCGTTGCAATAGCCCCTTCCTCCCACGACTCGGCCCGCTTCCTTTAACGAACATCTCGATTGGCGCCGATGACGTCCTGTACTATTTGGAGGAGTACATCGAAGGCTCAACAGTTGAACAGATAGCTAGGCCCATGCCTCTTCGAGAGGTGATACCAATGGGGATCTGTATGACCGATGCCATTGAGGAATTGTGGAAGAATGGGTTCGTGCACCGGGACATTAAGCCAGCGAACATAATCCGAAAGGCGAACACGCCGGAATTTATTCTTTTAGATGCTGGCCTCGCTCTTGATGCTTCAGGTCCCTCGCTTACCCAAACAGGGGGTGTTGTGGGTACTACCGGGTTCCGTTCTCCAGATCAGTTGCAGATGAATAAGCGAGACCTTGATTTCCGCTCCGATTTATTCGAGCTTGGCATTTGCATGTACCTGTGTCTGACGGACCAGCACCCCTTTTGGAATCAGGATCTGCCGAGGGGAGACATTCACCACAACACGATTAACTTCGTCAGTCCTTATCCTCAGAGGTGGAACACCGCGCTTGGCCCTGAAATCTGCGACCTCGTCATGCGACTGCTCGAAAAGGAACGCCACCTCAGATACTCAAAATTTGAGCACTTGCGGAGTGATTTGAACAGGATCGTGATCCCATGAAACTATACGCACAGCACGGTTATGCAAAGAGCAATAAGATTGACCGCGCATTTGAAGCTGGGGCGGTGGACGGTGTCGTGTTCGGACCCAACAATGAGAAACCGGAATCTCTGCGAGATTGTGTCAAGAAGTTTGCCGAGCTAAAGCCAAGACCGGACATTCTAATAGATCCCCAGCTTTACGTATCGTTTCTCAGCAACCCAAAAGAGGGTAATCTGCCCCTCTACGAGGATTATTACGTTTCCGAGTTGACGATTCGGGATCTAACGCCGCGCCGCATTAACGAAATAGTTCGGAAAGTACTCGATTTCCAAAACGAATTACCAGTGACGCGCCTCGTGTCACCGACAATAATTTTAGATAGTTTCACCAACCGCTCGGCGCAGGTCGCTCAGTTTCTGGCACAAGCTTCTATGGAATATCACGCCAGTCTTATAGCCGCTCCGCCACTGCTGCTTTCGTTCGTATTCAATGAAAATGCATTAAGTTCTCAGGATCAGGTTAACGAGTTTTTGGATACGGTCTCACTTTATGAAGCTGCAGGATTTTACCTTGTCGTAGAGCGACCTATCGGACCGTACCAGCAGATATTTGCATGGGAACGGATGGCTGGCTGGATGCTGATTGTTTATTCCCTAGCTGTTCGCAATCAATTTGAAGTACTTTGCGGGTACACGGATTTTCTGGGATTCCCTGCATCGGCGGTCGGTGCGTCAGCCGCTGCAACCGGATGGTTCAATTCCCTTAGGCAATTTGACGTGAAGAGGTTTTTACCTTCAAGCGGGGGCCGCCCACCGAAGGAGCGCTATTCTTCAGGTCCCTTACTGAATTCTATCTTCCTCCAGGAGCTCGATAACTGCTACGACGCTGATATGATTGCAAATGTCTTGACCGGAACACGCTACGACCGCCGTTTTGAGACTGAGAGACCCACCACTCGCGATTGGCCACCTGATATAAGCACCCTTCATCACTGGGCTACGCTCAAGAAGCTGTTCCAGGTATGCATGAATGCTGGCAAGAACACAAAGGGCCGCATAGCGGTGGTCGAAGAGGCTATAGCTGGGGCGGAGATTCTATACGGGAAATTACGAAGGCATGGAGTTCAGTTCGACCCGGCCACAGGTCCCTCACATCTCCGAGAGTGGGGGCAAGCGATTACTACCTTCCGTGCACTTGCAAGACTTTAGATTCTTTTCTCTTAAGAATCTGAACAACACTAAGAATCATCCTACTGGCCGACGAGGGCTGGCGTCTAGCTGGTTTTATGTACCAGTTAATTGACGAGGGTGACTCGATACCAACCAATCCGATTCCGAATAGCCGAAATGCATCCTTGTGAATTGCTATGGCTCTTGCTTTGGCATTCGGTAATGCGACCGAGACTCGGTTGGCAAAAGAACGATAATGGGCTGCCTGATAGATCCCATGCCTCCAGTCCGACACTTTAACTTCGAAAGCTGCTACGTCCAGAAACGGGGTCTTGGTCGAACGCAAGAGTCTCGCGCTATCTCCTCTACGCCGAACCGTGCCGAGTCTTTCTAGTGTTCGTAGATGCTCCGACACTGTTGCGAGAGAGAATCCGGTCGATCCTGCAATGTCCGTGTATTGCTTGTACTCACCGTATCGTAGTTGTGCAAGCAACTTCGCGGTCGTAAGATTTACATGTTTAAGGTGCTGGGGCGAATGCCACCCCTCCCTACTAAGACCACCGTTCGCAGTTGCGACTACGACATCAGCAATCCCGTGCCAGACGTCCACCTCCGAACAGATGACTCGCTTTAAGCCACGTTTCAGCGGTTCGCGCGCTAACGCCGCAACAAGTGACCGCTGAAGCTTTGCTTCCTGTTTTGGCACACCTACATCTGCTCGTTTCATCGTCAGCCGAGAATTGCTCGTGTAATTAGTCTGCTTCAACAAGTGAGTATAATCCAATTTGGCAGTCGGCTGGCACGTTTTCCGGATTTAGCGGCAACACAGGCAAGGACAGTGCCTTTCTGTTCTTGGGCTTTTCCCTTGATGCCAAACCTCCGGTAAATTGTGGCGGGAAGGACGGCGCTCGCGCCGGGGCCGAACACCGTTCGGGCGTGGGTGTAAGCGTAGGGCGTAGGGCCGAGCGGCGCTCGGCCTTGGCCGAATGCCATTCGGCCCTACAGCCGGCGACCTCAGACCCAAAGTACAAGCGTGAGGGGGTTCACGTCGGGGGGGAACGATGACAGATTCAAAATTCCAAATTCAAGATTCAAAGATGCAAGATCAGCCCACCTGAACCAGATCATGATGGAGAATCATGAGTTGGTCAGAGCGCAAGGCGAGCGAGGCGTAAGTCCGGCCTTCATTGTCGCAGAACTCGACTTCGAACACACCGGGCGCAAGCGGTTCGACCACGGTTCCCACCTGGCCCCGCCGCAACCCCCGCTCCGGCTGGTCTTTCAGAAGGGCGACGACGGCTAAGGGTTTAATGTTTTCCATATCTGGCTCCGTATCGCCGCAGGCTAACTGCCGTCGCTCGCAGGGCCTGCTTCGCCACGTCGAAGTTTACCACACACTTGGACGCAGATAGGTACGGAGTCGCCGCGGCGACCCTTTCTGCGTGGGCTTTTCCCTCGATGCCGAACCTCCGGTCAATTGTGGCGGCAACGACGGCGCTCGCGCCTGGCGCGAATGCCTTTATGCTGTAGGGGCAGCCTCCTCGAACATCTGTTAAGATGAAATTGACTGAACTATCGGATGTCGAAAGTAATGGGAGGTGCTGCATGGCCGGAGCGTGGAAGGAAGTGGATGTGGCCGGAGAAGTGCTCGAAGCGGATTTAAGACAACGGCACTTTCAACTGTGGCTCACCAAAAGTATCCACGTTTCTGTGAGCTTTTCAGAGTCACAGGAAGGCGAAGTCACTACCGCCCTTAGGGACCACAACCAAGTCCGGATGAAGGTTAAGGGACGGGGTGAAATGTCTCCGCAAGGCAAACTCTTGAAAATCACCCGAGTTGACGAGATCACGATTCAACCGGTTGGCGAACTCCCATTTGACCGCGCCGCACGCCCCATCGAGGATGTCATCACGGAGTTAGCGGCCCAGGTTCCTCAAGCCGATTGGGACAAGCTGCCAGATGATCTGACCGACAATCTCGACCATTATCTCTACGGAACACCCAAGCGATGAAAACGGCGATCTCAGATCCAAAGGATTTTGACGGCCGTCCCCACGCGCTCGAAGTCCTTGTCACTCGTGACCAAGATTGCCTTCCGGGCTTGGGCGAGGGCGGCGGCGAAGCAGTCGGCGTAGGGAAGATTGTGCTGAGCTTTGAGGCTGGCGGCCAGCTTGGCCAGTTCCATGTCCACGTCGAAAACCAGGATGGGAAGCTGAGCGATCGCTTGCAGCTTGGCGGTGGCTGCCTTCTCTCCGTGCGCGCGCCAGATCGCGTAATAGACTTCGCCCCAGTTGACTACCGACATCGCAAGCGGGCGCTCGGCGTCCGCCGCGCCAACCAGGAGCGTTTCCACCTTGTCGGCCCCCGCGCGGTTCTCGAAAAAAGTCATGAGGGCGCTCGCGTCCAATACGTAGGACTTCATGGGTAGACCTGTAAAAGGAAGGAGGAATGCTGCATTGGGGCAAAACCCTCGCCCGGCATGGAATTTCTATTGAGGATTGCAAAATATAGTGACGAACTGTTTTCGTAGCGCGGGCGTCCCGCCCGCTGTAGCGTGGGCATCCTGCCCACGCTACAGCGGGCAAGATGCCCGCGCTACGCACGTAATTGTCATTATATTTTGCAATTCTCAGTAGTTTCGAGTTTCCAATTTCCAGTTTCCGCCTGCGTCATAGCCGGCGCTCGTGCTTGCGCTCCTCATGCAGGACGGCGAGCGCGGACGGTTCCCCTTGGAGCGATCCGCGCAGGCCGCGGATGAATTCGCGGGTGACGGGCTGAACGATGATACGTCCGGCATCTTCTATAAAGGTGACCCTCGTTCCCTTTTTGATCCCGAATCGCCGGCGCAGGCGAGCGGGAATAACCAGTTGTCCCTTGGTGGTGACGACGCTGGTTTCGATCTTCATTGGGCACCTGCCATGCTCCACATCCTACCCTTATGACCTCTGTAAGTCAAGATTTTCTATTCCTACTCTGCGATTCAGACAGTGGGGGAGGGCGCGAGGCTGGCGGGAGGCAGGAGCGGCGAGACGAGGGGAATTGGGCGCAGGAATGGGGGCGTGTTGAGACGGGTGGCGGCTGTGTCGTAGGGTGA
>JBEKLF010000050.1:0-38393 GCA_050010335.1 Terriglobia bacterium | reverse complement strand
CCCCACCGTCCGGGTCTTCGCGTGATAACGCTGCGTGTGGGTCAGGGTGACGCGTTGAAGGAACTTCACCAGATCGCCGTCCGCTCGCGGGTAGAGCACCAGATGCCAATGATTCGGCATTAAACAATAAGCGAGAATGCGCAGGGGCACGAACTTCAAGCTTTCTTCCATGATACTCAGGAATTCTTGATAATGAGCGGCGGTTCTGAACAAGCGGGAACGAAAGTTCGCGCGGTTCAGGACGTGGTAAACCATGCCGCCGACATCCACTCGCCGAGCTCTGCCCATAAAGGCATTCTACCGCACCCTCCCTGAAGAAAAAAGGTTCCTGACACCGTTTTCATTTCTGACACCGTTTTCATTTGGGCAGCCGTCATCGAGCAGAGCCTGTTTGCCCTGGAACCCTCGGGTATCGACCCGGTGACCGTGACCCTTGGCGAAGACGCCCAATGCTTCCGGGGGACTATCACTATCGCTGGATGCAAACCAATCCGCCACTTGGTGGCAATCTCGGCAGAGCTGCTCAGGACACGTCCAGGTGCTGATCCAGGAGGCAGGCGAACCATCCTGTGTGACAATGACCCGACGTTCGTCCTGTTCCGAATCTCGCAACGGTTCGGCTTACCGGTCGTGCCAGAGTGGGCTGGCTGGTTTAACGAGGAACTCCACCGACGTGGAGCGATGAAACCGCTTATCGGCGTGGGATGCTCTCCGGTGATGGTCAGCGGCACGAAGAAGTTGTTCCTGAAATGGATTCGAGTCGCCCTACGGCAGAAGCGGATTGAGGTTCCTGACAGCAATGGTCCAGTTCGATGGAGTCTGGCCAGCAGTTTCTTCCGAATCAACCAGAGTGACCTGGAGGAGGAGACCCGCCAGGAGGCAGGCGAAGAGACTCCCGCCATCCAGGTGGAAAAAGCACAGTCATCCGAATCATTCTGAAGGTTTTCAAGCAGCCCGAGACGTAACTTTCCTATCGGAATGCGTGGGTAGAGACCGCAGGGAAATGAATCTTCAGCTTATAGCAAATGAAGAGAACCAGGATAGCGCCCAGGGTGGAGAAAATGAGGCCGGCGGGATGATACCGTTCGTTTGTTGAGCGCGAAAACATGTGGGTAAGGCCGCCGCCTAAGATCGATCCGATAATGCCGAGCACAATCGTCCAGAAGATCGTTATGTGCACGTGCATCACCGATTTTGCGACAACTCCCGATATTAGCCCAATAAGAAGATACCAAATTAGGTGAAACATACTTTTCCTCCATCGTTTGCCTTCAGAACATCGTCGAGTATAACCCAGGGTTTGGCAATCAATCGGACGCCACATTACATCTAATTCACTTCGATGGCAAGCCCACATTCCTGAAGACGCAAATATAAGAAAGTTTCCCAAGCCGAACTCGAACCGAAAGGAGGAGACTTTGCCTCTGTTGGAGAATATCGCTGACTACTTGCGTGTCCATGCCTAAGCGTTAGGGAACCGAATCCTTGAGTCCTACCCGCCATTGCCCTCCATCGACGACCAACCGTCACCTGTCACCGGACCGCAATGGGCCGGTCCGCTGGAAATTGACCCACAGTTTCTTCCGAATCAACCAGAATGACCAGGAGGAGGGGAACCGCCAGGAGATAAGCGAGGAGACCTCCGCCATCCAGGCAGAGGAGGCACCGTCATGCGAATCATCTTGAAGGTTTCAAGCAACAACGAGCATTGCGCCGGTCTTCCGCCGATCCGACAGAGCAGAATCATGCTGACAGCCAAAGCAGAGGCGTAAGACCTAGTGCGGCCAATCCCACCAAGAGACATAGGCTCCGCGTGCCTGTCCTGTGATCGGCCATGGCGTAAGGAGGAAACGGTGGGAAACGGTGTCAGGGGGAAACGGTGTCAGGGGGAAACGGTGTCAGAGGGGAAACGGTGTCAGGAACCCTTTCTATTCTTCGCTTATTAGAAGGAAAAGAGTACCTGACACCGTTTCTCTGACTGACACCGTTTCTCTTGAGCCGTTTCTCTATGCGGAGCCCAGGACGCCCGAAAAAGGTTCGTGACACCGTTTTTCTCCCTGACACTGTTTTTCCCTCTAAGACACTTAGGAGTTGGTGAAACGGTTTCAGATTTTGGTTATATCGAGGAACGACTATTCGACGCCCTCAAGGAATTCGGGTTTCGGCGCAACACCTTGTGTACCTTAATCCAAGGGGAGACAATCACGAACACCGAAGTCAAAAGTATTATGATGAAAAAGAGGATTACGGTCAGGTTTGCAAAGAAGAGTAGATAGGAGAATAGAATATCATGGTCCTCCACTGATACCCTCCGGTCGTCCTTATGCTATTTAGAACTGGACGGAGAACCCACCGCGAATGTAGTGGTATCCGGAGGTCAGGACCATGGGTTTTTGACCACCCTGGCCGGCGGGGACATAGCCCTGCGACAGGAGGTTTTGGAAATCCGCTACGGCATCAATGTGAACGGGCAGGAAACTGGGAGTGGGAATCGGCTGTCGGATCTGGACCCCTAAATAGGGCTGAACCTCAAAATTGGCCTGCCCCGCGGGATCGACCAAGGTGATGCGATCATTGGGAACCCACTCGTAGGAAGCAGAGAACCGGGTGTGAGTGCCCGGAAGGTCGGCAGTAATTTTGCCGATTAGGGAATTGGTCTGCTCCGGGGTCAGAACTCCCTGCGAATAGGGATGCGAACCTTGCAACACAAAGCCCCGCGCCGAGAGAGCCGTCCCGGAAGAAAAAGCCCCCAGCACCTCAAGGTGCGAACCGAAAGTCTGAGCATAAACCGCCCGAAAACCCGTCGATTGGTAATTGCCCCCATTAATGACAATGCCATTGCCGGCAGGATTGGGGAGAGAATTCCCTGCGAAAGCCTGGCCGCCTGAAGCTGGACCCAATCCCCAAACCGCAGCGTTGCGCAGGCCGTCGTGATAGGCCGCCGCTTGCACTCGAGCCGATTTCCCGATGCGATGATTGACCGCCACTTCCGTGTGATTCAGTTGCTCCATCTCGAGGTGACCGTCGCGCTGGGTGATCTGGGGGAAAGCATTTAGCAGACCGAGGCGGTCCATCATGGAGTTGGACCCTTCGGCGCGGGCTGACCCAAACTGGGCAGAGACCATCGTCTGCGGACTGGCCTGGTATTCCAGTTTAACGTGGGGTTGCGCGGTGAACACGCTATCAATCGCACTGAGATAGTTGATGTCCATTCCCGCGGTTATCGTGACCTTGGGTGCGAGAAGGCGCGTTTCCGAGTAAGTAGCTACCATGCCCTTCGCTAGTCCGAAAGTATTGGGACCGGCGCCAGGGGAGACAGAAGTTCCGGCGACGAGACTGATCTGATGGAGAAAGAGGCCGATTTGCTGAGGTTCACCCTTCAGTTGGTTTCGGAGCAGCACGGTGCCGATGGAGGTCGCATCGGCGCCGAAGGGCGCGAGCGATCCCGCCACGAGGACATCGGAATCCACAGAGAGCGGGTGAAGATAAGCGAACACGCTGGCCATGCCGAAATCTTCGGCAAGGGGGTCATGCGGGGTTGAACCCGGCAGAAAGCCAAAAAAGCGCTCGCTCGGCGGTATTGTGGATTTTTGGTCCTGGGCGGCAACTTGCTTCGCTTGCGGCTGCTCGCGGAAGCGCAGGATGGGCCGTGTGTTGGAAGATGTCCTCAATACCCATTTCCAGTCATCCCCCCAGCTCGAAACGGAATTGCTGGGCATCTGAAAGCGAATGGGCGCGAAGGTGTCGGTCAATACGAAGGTTGCAACCACGGTTTCACCGGCTTGCACGCGAACCCCATTGCGCATCTCCGGCAAGCGGGTAGGTGAGCTGACTTTGAGGGAATAGCAACCCGGAATCAGGTGGGCAATCGTAAACCGGCCATGCGCGTCGGTGATCATGCGCTCCACGGTCTGGTTTGTTGCTTCCGTGGCAAAGGCCATGGGTCCGATGACCATCACCGTCGCCCCCATCAAGGGAACACCTTTATCATCGGAGACGAGTCCCGCCAGGCTTCCGTACCCCGCCGCAACGCTCTCGGAAGGTTGCAGACAGGGAAGCAAGAATCCGCTCAACAGCAGCAAAGCCCTTATCCGGCAACCCGAACTTAGAGTCATCATGAATCCCGCCGTGCTTTAAAGAGACACTCTCTACCCGACCCCGGCGCGAAAGCGGCGTCTATCGTAACTCAAAAGGCGCCGTAGCGCTAGTAGTTTGTTTCTTGATGTTGTCCGTAACCTTGATCTGCACGGTATATTTTCCTGGCGTGAGCCCTTTGAGGCCCATCGTCTTAATCACTGTGAACTGCTGCGAGGCCTTCTTCAAATTTGCGGCGTCCTCCGGTTGGTCGAGAAGCGCTTTCCCATCCTTGTCGACTTCGTACTGCACATCCAACGAGGGCTTGTGGGTCTTGTCGTCGATTCCAAGATTATATACCTGCATGTAGATTCCGAGTCTTTGATCGCGCGTGAAGGTATTGTTGACGCTGGGGCGCACCTTCGTCCCGCCGATAACAAATGGGCCGGTCCCCACCTGGCTAGTGGGAAGCGGCAAGATCTGGTCAGCAAGGATGAGAGTACTATGTGTAAGCTTATCCTCGGCGAAGGTGGGTACGACGATGCCGATTTCCTCGGACCCCATGTGGCCGTTCAAATCATCCTTTAGGACGAGGCTCAGCTTGTAACGACCGGGACTCAGCGGTACGGCTTCCTGGTAAACTGTCCTTTGATCCTGGTAGTGCTGGAATTCGTGTTCGGGCACATCCAAGACCATGCTCCTCTCAAAGGTGTTAACGATGTGGCCGCCCAAACTCGTGATCTCTCCGAAGACATCCAGCACCGCGTGCATGACGCCATCTTTATTCTGAAATTGTAAATCGCCGTTGGCGATCTGGACCGTGATCGGAGTAAGGACGGTTTGGTCGGTCACGCGGATGAAATCCGTGCGGGCATCAAAGGGCAAAAGATTTGCGGAAAGCCTGGAAGTAACAACCGCTTTCAGATCCTTGAATTTGATTGGGGGGGGCTGAAAGATCTTGGAGTAGAGATCCAGCCGGGTAAACTCTTCCATGCTCTCCGGTTGGCCGCCCATCGACTGCCCGACCGTCATCCCATCGGTGCGGTTGAAGCGGTCCATTTTGGAACCGCCCTGGGTCATGCCCATCTGTTCAGCCATGGTTAGGCCCGCGCCAGGCACATGCAACAAAGCGTCCTTCTCACCGGGGTCCATGGTAAGACGATACTCGCCCGTCATCGTGGTATCGACAAACTCAAGGATAATGTTCTCACCGATGCCGTCAATGTAACGGTACCGCCATTGCTCGAAGGGAAAAGTGGAAGTCTCACCGCCGCCTTCCGATTGTGGGCGCTCGTACGACCCGCCGCTGGGGTGGGAATCGTTTTCGTCCGGCGGACCGTACATGATGTAAATACGGCCGCGATCCGTTTTCCAACCAGGAATACCAGACGCATAATGCTCGTTGGTGTAAGCAATGCGACGGTAATATTCCTCTTTGTATTCGTTTTCCGGGCTGCCGGGATTAGGGTTGCGGCGTTCCCAGAAATTCTCGATAAACGCTTCGCGCTCGTCGTCCGTGGAAAGTTTCTTGAATGCGGCCCGCTCCGTGTCGCTAATGATGTAGGGGACTTCCTCGCTCAGCCACTTTTTGTACGGCGTCTCCATTTCCTGCCGGAGCGCCTTCTGGCGACGCTTCTCCTCTTTGCTCACCTTGGGCTTTTGGTTGGTTTGGTTATTCTGGTCGTCTTTGTCCTGATCGTCCTGCGCAGCCGAAACGTGCAAGATTGATGCGCTGATAACAATAAGAAGGATGAGGCTGAGCGCAGCTAACACTCCAAGCACCCAGTGGCTCATCCCCCCATGCCGCAATAAGAAACCGTGCCGCTTAAACACTACTCCCCCGCCAAACTCCATGACTTACACCCCGATTTTATTTTTCCCATTTTGGAAAGTCAAGCTCCTATCCCCGATCCTAATGCTATAGCCCCCCCAACACGATTTTGCCATGATAAGGGACCGCTTGCCAAACTGGTAAGGGGCGAGCACCCCCGGTTTCGAGAGCGGAGGTTCCACCTTAATCCGCCGGTGCCGTTGGATGCGGTCCAAGTGTTAAAGGTGGCCTACCCCCCGAAGAAACTCCCGGGCCCCAATTCAAACGCGCTGCTGCCAGGCAACCTTATTGAGGGCCGTACGTCTTATAAAGTGGCACAAAGACACATTTCAGGCCCCGAAGAAACTCCAAGGAAATTATTCCAGGACCAAGATGGTCTCTACGGAATTGCCCTCGTGCGGAGAAAATGACCGCGGAGTGTTATTTTTGTTTTTCGTAGCACAAGAAAGGGCTAAAATGGCTGGGATTGTTGGCATGAGAGAAGTGTAGAACTGTATTCATGCCCCCTTAACTCGGCTCCGGATGCCGGGTGGGGATTAACGTATCCAACAGTCCCCTGCGCTGACCTCGCTGAGTGCCGTCGCAGCGGCATAAATGTCGACGAAACTTTTGACGTTCAAACAGCGTATACGCAATGGGAGCCGGGAAGCAGGCGCGCATATAAGCCGAAGAGTTGGCCAATCTGCGAGCATACATCATCAGTCTATTGCAGCGAGATGAAGGTGGCGCGCTTGCGTCAGGCCGAGGAGTGAGAGGAGCCCTCCATGGCACAAATCAAAGAGTTGGAACTGGGAAAAACCAATAATACCACTTGGCCGGACGCGACCGCGCCGGTCCCAACTCGGCAAAGGAACGGAAGAGGTATGAAGAAGTGGAAGAAGGTTACCCTCGCCGTCGTGGCCATCGTAGCCTTCGCCAGCCTGGCAATTGGTGGGGTAGCGTGGAGCCGGCGGGGCGTGGTGGCGGTCCAAACGGGCAAAGTCCAGCGGGAGGATTTGGCCCAAATCGTTACCGCCAACGGCGAGATCAAACCCGTGGAGCAGAATCAGGCCAACGTCAACGCCAACTCCACTGGAAAGATCACTGAAATCCTGGTCAAGGAAGGTGACCACGTCACCAAGGGCCAACTCCTGATGCGAACCGAGGACGTCTATCAAGCGGCCAACGTGGGGGCCCAGGAGGCGGCTGTAAAGACCGCTCAAGCCGATCTGTCGGCGCAAGAGGCCAGTGTGCTCTCGGCCAAGGCCGCGCTCGATACCGCCCAGGCGAACTTGGCATCGGCGGCGGCAAAGCTGAATCAAGCCACGGACAATTACAGACGTGGCCAGGAGCTCTTCAAGGACAATTTGCTTTCCCAGCAGGACTTCGATACGCGCCTGAGCGACTACCGGGTCGCCGAGACGGGCAAAGATTCCTCCGCGGCGCAGGTAGGCCAAGCCAAGGCCCAATACCAGCAGGCGTTGTACAATCGCGACTCCACCCGCGCGAAGGTGGGGCAAAGTCAAGCTCTACTTCTCGGTTTCAAGAATCAACTCGCCCAAACCGTCTACAACTCTCCGCTGGACGGGTATGTTACTTCGCTCCCCGTCCATTTGGGGGAGAACGTAGTCCCGGGGATCCAGAACGCCGTCGGAAGCCTGCTCTATCAAGTCTCCAACATCTCGATCATGACGGTAGAGGTCAAGGTGGATGAGACCGACATCCCCAATGTGAAGCTGGGGCAAACAGCCGACGTGCTGATCGACGCTTACCCCAACAAGACCTTCAAAGGCCGTGTGACCCAAATCGGTGAAAGCGCCGTGGGGCGTAATACCGGCACGACCACGGGTTCCACCACCACCGCCACGAGTGCGGACGAGGCCAAGGACTTCAAGGTTGTCGTTACTATCGATGACCCGCCCCCCGGCCTGCGCCAGGGGTTGTCCGCCACGGCCAAAATCACCACGGCGACCCGCCAGAACACAGTGGCGGTGCCCATCCAAGCTGTGACGGTGCGCATGCGCCGCGAACTGGAAGAGAAGGAGCAAGCGGCCAAAAGTGGTCCGGGAAGCGATGTGGCCGTTTCCGCCAAGGACAAGGAGAAGGGCAAGGAAGAATTGCAGGGAGTCTTTGTGGTGGAAAACGGCCGCGCCAACTTTGTTCAGGTTGAAAGCGGCATTATGGGCTCGACCGACATCGAAATCGTGAAGGGCCTCAAACCCGGCAACGTCATCGTTACGGGCAGCTTCAGTATTTTACGCACTTTGAAGAACAACACTAAGGTGCGGATTGACAACACGCCGGTGGCGCAGGGGACCTAAGGGGCTCTCGAATCCGGCAATTTCGCGCTGGCGGGCCCGCCAGCAAGCTGGCGGATCCCCACAAAACCCACCCGGCAAGCGGCGGGATGTCAGGAGAAGGACGGGCAAATCAATATGGCGACACGCGCGGTCACATCCTCGATACAGGAAACGCTGAGGCCCCCTGAGGGCGTTATCATCAAGGCGGAGGACCTTTGGAAGACCTACGACATGGGCGAGGCCATTCAGGTTCACGCCCTCAGCGGGGTTTCGTTTTCGATTGACCGGGGAGAGTACGTCGCCATCATGGGGCCCTCCGGCTCGGGCAAATCCACGCTGATGAACCTGATCGGCTGCCTGGATACGCCGACCCGCGGCTCTTACGTGTTAAATGGGCAGGTGGTCAGCGAGCTTTCCGACGACGAACTGGCTTACATCCGCAATAAGGAAATCGGGTTCGTGTTCCAGACCTTTAACCTGCTGTCGCGCGCCAGCGCTCTGCACAATGTGGAACTACCCCTGATTTACAGCGGCATGCCGGCCAAAGAGCGTTTGGAAAGGTCACAGGAGGCTCTGCGGAAGGTTGACCTGGCCGACCGCATGCACCACAAGCCCAACGAGCTTTCCGGCGGCCAACGCCAGCGCGTGGCCATCGCCCGCGCCCTGGTCAACAACCCTTCCATCATTTTGGCGGACGAACCCACGGGGAACCTGGACTCCGCCACCGGCGAAGATATCATGGCCCTTTTCTCCCGGCTCCACGAAGCAGGCAACACGATCCTGCTGGTGACCCACGAGCACGACATCGCCGCTCATGCCCGCCGCATTATTCATGTTCGCGACGGCCGCATCGAGCGCGACGAACGGATGGAATAATCGAAACTCGAAACTGGGAGGACGTGCCTCGATTCTCTATGGCGTCCATCGGCCAAACCGCTTCGTTTCCTCACGTGCTTACTGCCCGGTCCAAAGCCGGCTCGGGCGCATGGGTGACAGCTCGCGAAGCCTTCTGGATCGCACTGGAAGCCTTGCGCGCCCACAAACTGCGATCCTTTCTCACCCTCCTGGGCGTGGTGATTGCCACCACCACGCTCATCGTTGTCATGTCGATTGTCAATGGCATGAACCTCTACATCGCCGATCACATCGCCAATTTGGGCGCCAATGTCTTCATCCTCCACCAATGGCAATGGGCGCAGGGTTACGAGGCCTGGCTGAAAGCGCGCCGGCGGAATAAACCCATGCTCATTGAGGAGTATGAATTCCTGAGGGACAACCTTACGGGGTATAAGCGCCTCGGTGCCAGCGCCCAAACCCAAAGCAGTGAGACTCAAGCACGCTACCAGGGCCACACCGTTTATGACGTCGAAATCTCCGGCGTTACACCCAGCATGATTGACATCGGACAACAAAAGGTCGACACCGGGCGCTACATCACCGAAGCGGACTACCAGCATGAATCGATGGTGTGCTTCGTCGGGCGCGACCTGGTGGATGCTTTCTTCCCCAACGTCGACCCCCTCGCTAAGGAAGTCCTGGTCAACGGCATTCCTTTCCGGGTTATTGGCGTGGCCCAGAAAATCGGCAGCACTTTCGGAGAGAGCCAGGACAACTTCGTCCAGATCCCGCTCACTACCTACCGCAAATTCTTTGCGCCCCGACCGTCTCTGGCGATCAGTGTTCAGGCCTGGGATGCACAGCAGATGCTGGTGTTGGAAGATGAAGCGCGCTCCCTGCTCCGGGCCCGCCGTCACGTTCCTTACCGCGAGGACGACACTTTTGGCGTCAACGCTTCCCAAACGATCATGGACACGTGGAACCAAATTATGGGCAGCATCTTCGCGGTGACCATCGGCATTGTGGCGGTGTTCATGGTGGTGGGCGGCATCGTCATTATGAACATCATGCTGGCGAGCGTCACCGAACGCACGCATGAGATTGGCATCCGCAAATCCCTGGGCGCGCGACGGCGCGACATCTTGATGCAATTTGTGATTGAGTCCATCGTGATGGCCTGTGCCGGCGGCGGGATCGGGGTCTTGCTGGCCCTTGTTGTCAGCGCGATCGTGGATCATTTCTGGACGTCGACGGTGCCGCTGAGCGCCGTCCTGGTGGGACTGGGGCTCTCGACCGCGGTCGGGCTTTTCTTCGGGATCTACCCAGCCAGCAAGGCCGCTAAACTCGACCCGATTGAGGCTCTGCGTACGGAGAACTGAGCATGGCCACCAAACCCCGGCACGACATTCGCGAAAATCTGTTCCTCGCTCTCGACACCTTGCGCACCCACAAGTTTCGCGCCTTCCTGACCATCCTCGGCGTGTTGATCGGCACCGCCACAGTAATCAGTGTGGCCTCGATCTTCAAGGGCCTCGATCAGCAGATGGTGGAGGTCGCCGAGGGTTTTGGGACGCGCACACTTTTCATTTACAAGTTCGAGCCGGGAATTAAATTCCACCTTACGCGCGAGGAGCGACTGCGCAAACCCCTGACTTACGAGCAGGCCATGGCCATCAAGGATACCTGCCCTTCGGTGGAATCCGTCGCCGTGGAAATTGTTGTTTGGGGACCCTCGGTCACAGCCAAGTACAAAGGGCAGGAAATGGTCGACACCAACCTGACGGGAGCCACGCCGGAGGATTTCCAGAACATCAACGCCGAGCTCAAAGACGGCAGGCTTTATACCGCTGTCGACAACCTGCACCGCACCGATGTCGCCGTGATTGGGGCCGACGTTGCGGAAAGGCTTTACGAAGGCCAGGATGCCATCGGCAAGCCCATCCAGGTGGACGGGCACACTTATGAGGTCATCGGGACGCTGGGAAAGCGCAAAGCCTTTTTAGGTGACAACGGCAACGATCGTGTCGTTTACGTCCCCTATTTCACTTATCGCAAGCTTTACCCTAATGCCAAGGAGAACTTCATCGCGGCCATGGCTCTTCCGGGCAAGATGGACCAGGCCAAGGATGAAATCACAGGGCTGTTGCGCCGGCTACGCAATGATAAGCCCTCCGACCCCGACAGCTTCGGCATCGCCTCCGCCCAGACCATCGTCACCCAGTTCCGTGACATCATGGCAATGATCGTCCTCGTCACGGCGGTGATTTCCTCTATCGGGCTGATGGTGGGCGGCATCGGGGTTATGAATATTATGCTCGTGTCGGTGACCGAGCGTACCCGCGAGATCGGCGTGCGCAAGGCCATCGGCGCGCGCCGCAGCGACATTACCTGGCAATTCCTCCTCGAAGCCATGACACTCACCGCCACCGGGGGAGTGTTGGGAATCCTTGCATCCTTGAGCCTTACCTTCCTGATTCGGGCCCTCGGTTGGTACTCCGCCGTTCCCCTCTGGTCGGTTACGGTGGGATTCGTTGCCTCTGTTAGTATCGGTCTGTTCTTTGGCATGTGGCCCGCCATGAAGGCTTCTCGCCTCGATCCCATCGTCGCCCTCAGGCACGAATAGGACGCAATCCGCCCTTATTTCATGAATGTTGAATTCCGCATCTTGAGCTTTGAATCTGGATTCTCGAATCTGATTCGTGCTTCTTGAATGTTGAATTCTGAATTGAATCCAATTGTGGCTTCTTGAGTAATGAACCTTGAATCTTGAATTTTGAACCCTGAATCCGATTCTAGCTTCTCGAATAATGAACCTTGCGTCCGGTTCTTGTTTCTTGAATTTTAATCTTGAATTTTGAATCGATCTGCGGCAAGTCGGAGAGCGGAAAAAACCTCGGGCGCCGTAAGGGTACTCAGCGAGCGGAGAGGCGCTCAAGGCAAGAAAATACTTGGCGCCCGAGGGAACTAGGCAAAAATCACGAATCCCGCATAACCCAATCCACTTCCCAAAATCGCCCCCACCACCACGTCACTCAGGAAGTGCATTCCCAGCATAATTCGCGATGTCGCGACGCTCAGCGCGCAAAACAGCAGAGCGCCCATCAGGTGCGGGTAACAACTGCCGACGGCGATGGTGAATGCGAATGCCGTTATGGTATGGCCGGAGGGAAACGAGAATTGGTCTGGCGGCAACAGCGTGGCCCAACAATGTGGTACCAGCGTATTTGGCCGCTTACGGCCGGTTAGCTTCTTCAGAAGCAGAAAGAGAATGGCCCCGGCCCCGCACGCCGTCCACGCCGCAGTGACCGCTTCCCACCGCGTAGAGCCGCCGAAGATTACAACCAACGCGCTCAGTGCGTACCAGAGCCAGCCGTCGCCTCCGCGCGTGGCGAGAATCATCCACAGCCGGAACCAGCGCGGCGGCCGCCAACGGTGCACACGCCGCATCACACGATGGTCGCGTGTGGTGATGTAATCCAGCATGTGGCCCGGAAGGGTCATGCGCCCGCCTCCCCAGGGGCGGCCCGCACTCCCCCAGTGAAAGGTCTTTTTTCCAGACCCCGCCAGCGTTCCCAGCGGGATCCCCAATGCCGTGCAAACAGGTCCTCCGTCACGTAGTTGAGCAGGGTCACGACGGGCACCCCCAGCATCAGCGGGGCGAGTAGCGCCGCCGCAGGCTTCTCCTCCATCATCGCCGTGCAAATCTGCAACACGTCGCGCGTCAATCGCCAGAACCTTCCGGACCCACCCTGCACCTGCGCCTGCCCGATCTGCAGTCCGGCAAAAAACTCGGCCTTGCTGCGCGCGCCCGTTACGAACGTGAAAGCACTTCCGAGCGAGAACAGTGTGTGCGCGTCGCTACCGCCCAGCATGGCGCTTCCCGACCGCTGCGCCAGACGCTCCGCCAGCCGGTTGCTGCGCTCCGGCACGTGGCTATTGCGCACCTCCACACCCGGGAAGGCGCCGTCGAGCCAAATGAAATCGTCCATCGACCGCCGGCCCGTGAGGGCGGAAAAAACGTGGTTCACGCTGTAAAAGAGTTGCTGTTCGTTCAAGTAGGCCACCATGCGGGGCAAGTCGTTCCGCCGCCGCTGGATTTCCACGTGTTGCCGCCCGGTAAGATCGTACACACCGACGTGCAATTCATTGCCGCTCGGCATCCGGCAGGTCACTTCTTCGCTCAGAAAGAAGTCGGGGTGGCGCTGGAGGTCCTCCATCGCGCCGATGGAATCGTGATCGGAAACTGTTACCAGGTCCATTCCCACTCGCCGCAGCGTTTGGTAAACCGCTTCCGGCTCGCTGTAGCACTCTCGGCAAATGGCCTTCAGCAGCGGCAGGGTGCACATGCCGGAGTGGATCGTATGGACATGAAGATCACATCGCACGATACAGGCTACAGCCGTCACGTTACACGAATGTATATCGCTAGTGAATTGTCTATGAAGACTGCCTATTGCCTATTTACAGGATAGATGAACCATGAAAAGGTAAGAGCATGATCAACGCCGACCTGATTTTTATTGATGCCGGTGGGGGCCATCGCGCCGCCGCCGAGGCTCTCCGGCTGGTGATGGAAGACCAGGGCGGGTGGAACATCCGGCTGGTTAACCTCCAGGAACTTCTCGACTCCATCGACTTGGGGCGCAAATTGACGGGCCTCCGTATGCAGGACCTCTACAATTTGATGCTGAAAAAAGGCTGGACGCTCGGCACACCACAAACTGTGCGCGTGCTGCAGCTCTTCATCCGCCTGCTTCACCCGCATCAGGTGCGGTTGCTCCGGGGGTTCTGGCGCTCGAACCATCCCGACTTGGTGGTCTCCCTGATTCCACATTTCAATCGCGCTCTCGCCGAAAGCCTGCGCCTCGAGACGCCCGCCACCCCCTTCGTTACAGTCCTGACTGACCTCGCCGATTACCCGCCGCATTTCTGGATGGAGCGGCAGGACCAGTTTTTCGTCTGCGGCTCCGATCGCGCCGTCTCCCAAGCCCGCGCTTTGGGCATTAGCGACAGCAGCGTTTTTCATGCCTCCGGCATGATCGTGCACCCTCGCTTTTATCAGCCCACGTTTTGTGACCGCCGCGAGGAGCGGAAACAGCGAGGGCTCGATCCCGACTTGCCGACAGGCTTGGTGCTGTTTGGTGGGCAAGGATCCGATGCCATGCTCGAAATCGCCGAGCGCCTGGACGCCGAAGGCCCGCATCATCTCCAGCTCATCTTCATCTGCGGGCGCAACCAAAAGCTGGCTGATGCCCTTCGCCGGCGCCGCAGCCGCCTGCGGAGTTTCGTGGAAAGCTTTACCACGCAAGTTCCCTTCTACATGCTCCTCTCCGATTTCTTCATCGGCAAGCCCGGGCCCGGAAGTGTGAGCGAAGCGGTCGCCATGCGCCTGCCCGTTATCGTTGAACGCAACGCCTGGACGCTGCCTCAGGAACGCTACAACGCCGAGTGGATTCTGGAGAATGAACTGGGACTGGTGGTTCGTGGGCCGCAGCAGATCCCCGCGGCGATCAAGTCGTTGATGGCGAGGGGAACGTTGGCGCGATTTCGTACCAACGCCGCCGCCATCCACAACCGCGCGGTCTACGAAATTCCCGGCTACTTGCGAAAGATTGTGGAAGGTCCCGCGGATGCCCCCACGCTCGAGCCGGAAAAATCACTCAGCGAACAGCGCGCGTAGGCTGTCGGTGAACGGCGCTCGCGCAACACCCTTCTCCGTGATGATGGCGGTAATGTAGCGCTGGGGGGTAACGTCGAATGCGGGATGGCGTGCCGGCACCTCGTTAGGCGCAATGGGCACTCCGGCAAGATGGGTGACTTCGGCGGAAGAGCGCTCTTCGATGGGAATCTGCTCACCGGAGGCAAGGCTCATGTCGATGGTGGAAAGCGGCGCGGCCACGTAAAAGGGAATTCCATTCTCGTGCGCCAGCACCGCGACGGAGTAAGTTCCGATTTTATTCGCCGTGTCGCCGTTCGAGGCAATGCGGTCCGCCCCCACAATCGCCGCGCGAATCTCGCCCTGCTTCATAAAATGCCCCGCCATGTTGTCGGTGATGATGGTAACGGGAATGTGGTCCTTGGCCAGTTCCCAAGCCGTCAAGCGAGCGCCTTGCAGGAAGGGCCGGGTCTCATCGGCGAAAACCCTCAACTTCTTCCCTGCCCCAATCGCCGCGCGAATCACGCCCAGCGCCGTGCCGTATCCGCCCGTCGCCAGCGCCCCGGCGTTGCAGTGCGTGAGGACGGTTCCGGAGTCCGGCATCAGGTCCGCGCCGTGGCGGCCCATGGCTTCGTTGATGGCGATGTCCTCCGCCAAGATGCGCTTGGCCTCTTCCACCAGGCCCACGCGCACCATATGGAGCACCTGGGCATTGGTGTGGTGGCAAGAGAGGGAGTTGTTGAAGACCGCGCGCATGCGGTTAATCGCCCAGAACAAATTGACGGCGGTGGGCCGCGTCTTGGCCAGGGTCTCGGCGATGAGCTCAAAATCCACCCGCAACTCGGAGGGCGTTTTCGCCCCCGAATTCTTGACGCCCACGGCGATGCCCATCGCGGCAGCCACGCCAATAGCCGGCGCCCCGCGAATCACCATGGAGCGAATCGCTTCCGCCACCTCGCGATACTCCGTATAGGTGCGATAAATCTCTTCCCCCGGCAAGCGCGTCTGGTCAATCATGCGCACGCCTTGCTCAGTCCATTCGATGGTTTTGAACATGTGCCTCGATGGGCAACCCTGGCCGGCTGGTCCAGGGCAGGGAGCCAAATGAAGAATCGTAGTTGGACGGGTTTGTCCCCGGTCGCTCTTTCCCGGCAGCCGAAGCGACATCGGCCCGGTTTGTTTCTCCCCTCAGAACTCGGGCCCCGCGGCTTCACCTGAAAGGGCTTCTTCTGCCACCGCTCGCTCCTCCCGAGAATCGACCTTCGCCAATTCCCCCGCAAAACGAGACCGCTTCCTGCCGGTAAGCATCTCCGCCAGGGCAGCCTGCACAGCTCTGCTCCGGCCGTGAAACCGTCCGCCACGCACTGATCGATCAACCCCGCGCAGCAATCCTGTATCGAGTTTGACGGCGACCTTTATGTTTGCCATGGCAGTTTAATTTATCATAGTTGTTGGCTAATGGGCCGCGCGGCCCGCATTCGCGGGAATCCCGGCTGGCCTCCGGCGAAGGCCCTTGGTAGAATGAAGTAGGCCTCCTCAGGCGGGCAAACAAATGATGGCGATGGGCTTTTCGGAAAAATACGATGTCGTGGTGGTGGGCGCGGGGCACGCGGGCTGCGAGGCGGCGATGGCCGCGGCGCGCATGGGCCTGCGCACCGCCCTTTACACCATCAACCTCGACCTTATTGCCCAGATGTCCTGCAATCCCGCCGTGGGTGGAATCGCCAAGGGTCACCTGGTGCGGGAGATCGATGCGTTGGGCGGGGTGATGGGCGAGGTCATCGACGCCGTGGGAATCCAGTTCCGCCTGCTGAATACCAGCCGCGGCCCGGCCGTTTGGTCGCCGCGGGCCCAGGCCGACAAAAAACTTTACCGGGCGAAGATGCGGCAAGTGCTCGAGTCGGAGCCAAACCTGCGCATCAAGCAGGCGGAAGTTATCGATCTGCTGCTTGCGGAGTGCGGCCCGGAAGTTTCGCCGGCGACCGTTGAAGCCGCTAGTCAGAAGCCCTCGCGACGTGTGCGCGGTATTCGCTTGCTCGACGGCCGGACGGTGGGGGCGGGCGCGGTCATCATCACCACCGGAACCTTCCTCAACGGCTTGATCCATTGCGGAGAGAACCAATATGCGGCCGGGCGCTCGGGCGAGCCGCCTTCAGTGTTATTGGGCGAAGCGTTTCGCCGCCTGGGCTTTGAAGTGGGCAGGCTCAAGACCGGCACGCCGCCGCGGCTCGACGCGCGCACCATCGATTTCTCAAAGTTCCAAGTACAAGCCGGCGATCCTGTTCCCACCCCCTTCAGTTTTCGCTCCAAGGCCATTACCCAGCCGCAAACAGTTTGCTGGATTACTTACACCAATGCGGAGACCCATCGCGCCATTCGCGAGAACGTCCATCGCGCCCCGCTCTATTCCGGGCAGATCAAGGGCATCGGCCCGCGGTACTGCCCCTCCATTGAAGACAAGATCGTGAAGTTTCCCGACAAGGCGCAGCACCAGATCTTTCTCGAACCGGAGGGCTTGGACACCAACGAAATCTACGTCAACGGCATGTCAACTTCCATGCCCATTGACGTGCAGATGGCCATGGTGAAATCCATTCCCGGCCTCGAAAACGCGGACATGATTCGCCCCGGTTACGCCATTGAGTATGACATGATACAGCCCACCGAACTCTACCCGTGGCTCGAAACGAAGAAGATCCAAGATCTGTTTCTCGCCGGGCAGATTAATGGAACCACCGGTTATGAAGAGGCGGGTTGCCAGGGGATGATGGCAGGAATTAATGCCGGGCTCCGCGCGCAAGGCAAACAGCCCATGACCATTGATCGTGCGCAAGGGTACGCGGGAATCCTGATCGACGACCTCGTGAGCAAGGGCGTGGACGAGCCCTACCGCATGTTCACCTCGCGCGCTGAGTTTCGCCTGCACCTGCGCATCGACAACGCCGACGAACGTCTGACCCCGCTGGGATATCAGGTGGGCACCATCAAGCAGAAGGATTACGAGGCGTTCGTAGACAAGAAGCTGCGCATCAGCGCCGCATCTAAATTCCTGCTGGAGACGCGATTGGACCCACGCTCGCGCGCGGGGCAGGAAATCTACACCCGGTTGGGACTAATGGAAGCCGGACATCTTACCGCGCCCTCACCTTTGACCGGCGCGCAATTGCTCAAGCGGACCGAGTTGGGGATTGACGATCTGATGGAATGGGTCAGTGAGGGACTGAACGGCTTGCGTGCGGACGGTTCGCGAACCGCACCTACAGAGGGTGCAGATTCCTCGGCAGGAGCAATTCCTGAAGCGCCTGTGCTTTCCCCAGAGGAAGCTCGGCGAGTGGAGACGGATTTCAAGTACGAAGGCTACTTGCAGCAGCAAGAAAAACAGATGGAACGGATGAAGCGTGCCGAATCACGCCGCATTCCGGAATGGTTTGAGTACGGCAAAGTCTCCGGCCTTTCGCGCGAGGTCGTGGAGAAACTCACCAAAGTGCGCCCGCTAACGCTTGGCCAAGCCTCCCGCATCCCCGGCATCACCCCCGCCGCCGTGTCACTGGTCAATTGCTTTATAGAAATTATCCAGCGACGAGCGGGCGAACGAAGTTTCGGTCAAGCCGAGTCTGCTCTTTAAGTGGTAAACTCCTGATGCCATCCTGCCGCCCTCGGGCAGCGCGCCGATTCTACGGACACATGCCCACGACGAGTCACGGCGATTGGATATCAAAATAATGCCAACCCAACTCCGGCATGGGAGGTCATGATGCCAAGTCGTTTATCCCGGCGTGCATTTATCAGTAAGACAGGAACGTTGGCCGGGTTGGCCGTGGCGAATCCTCCCCTTTGGGGCAAGCCGGATAACTTAAGTTCACGGTCCCTGCGGCTGGGTGGCCCCATTTTTCTCAAGTCGGAAGATCCCGCGGGGCTTGCCCAGGAACATCGGCGCCTCGGGTACCGCGCCGCTTACGCTCCTCAGGTGGAGATCAAGGACACGGACAAAATCAAAGCGATCATCAAGGAATTTGCCGCGCGTGATGTGGCCTTGGCGGAAGTCGGCGCGTGGCGCAACATGCTTGACGTCGATCTGGATAAGCGGCGCGAGAACCTTGCCTACGTGCAGGAGCGGCTGGCCCTGGCGGAATTGCTGGGGGCGCGCTGTTGCGTCGATATTGCCGGCTCTTTCAATCCCCATTTTTGGTGCGGCCCCGATCCCAAGAACATGACGGAGGAGTTTATCGACGCCACCGTGGAGAATTGCCGCAATGTCATCGATGCCGTCAAACCCACCCGCACCAAGTTTTCCATTGAGATGATGCCGTTCAACTTTCCCAGTGGACCGGATGATTACTTGAAGTTGATCAAGAAGGTGGACCGCAAGGGGTTGGCGGTTCATCTGGACGCATGCAACGTGATGAACAGCCCCGAGCGCATGTACAACAACGGCGCGGTCATTGACGAGTGCTTCCGGAAGCTCGGGCCGTGGATTGTATCGTGCCATGCCAAGGATTTGAGCTGGGAGGACTACGTGCAAGTATCCTTGCGCGAAGTCATTCCCGGCCGCGGCCAGCTTGATTACCGCGCCTATTTGCGCGGGCTCTCGGGGCTTCCGGTGGATGCTCCCCTGATGCTGGAGCACTTGAAAAACGCGGAGGAGTATGACGAAGGGCGGCACTACATTCAGAAAGTGGCGCGTGAGATGGGTCTTTCCTTCGGGGTCGAGGGCGTATGAACCCGCCTCTTCCAGATCGCGCAATAATGACGTTGGCTTGCATGACGGTGAATGCCGTTGCCTTCCCGTTTAAAGTGGATAAACCAAGAATCCCCAAGAATCGTCGAGCATGGCAGGCCCCCCCCCCTCGGGGCATTTTGTCACTGAGACAATCTTTCCTCTTGACAAACCGAGCCAATAGGTTTAGGCTAGAGGTGGAATGACGGCCAGACGCATTGCGGCCACCCCCACGAAAGTCCCCGAACCTGACCAAGGCGCTCTCAAAATCACCCCCACAAAAAGATGTTAAAAATGAAGAGTGCTCCTAATGGTTTGTTGAAAACAAAGGGGCAAAAAAAGTGCTCCTAATGAGTTTATGAAAACAAAGGAGTTATCGGATCTACTGGATTACTCTATGATTTATAAGGAGTTAACTGGAATTATCGCATTTCCCCGCCCCTGTAATTGGCCTGCATCATTTCGGATCACGCTAATCGTCCCCTTTCGAGGTTGCAGTGAGCGGCTTACCTCAGATTTGACGATGTAGCGGCGAGTTTGCCTCGCCACATGGGGGCGCAACGCCGCCGCAACGTCAGATTGGCCCCCCTACTGGGCGCACCGCGCCTTCACGATTCGGAACGGCTATGCTACGATGACACATTAGCGATTTTTCGGCAGCATGCGATCAATCAGCCCCTTGGGGGTCTGGTAAAGCCTGCGAAGGGTTATCCTAGGCGAATGACAAATCACGAAACTCCTCAACGCCCGCGCATTTTGAGCGGTATGCGGCCCACCGGCCGACTCCATCTCGGCAACCTGGTGGGCGCTCTTCAGAACTGGGTGAAGCTGCAAAATGAATACGACAGCTTTCACTTTGTCGCCGACTGGCACATGCTGACGACAGGCTACGAAAATACGCTCGATTTGCGCCAGGACACCTGGGACATGGTGGCGGACTGGCTTGCCTGCGGGCTCGACCCGGCCAAGGCCACGTTTTTTGTCCAGTCGCGCCTGCCCGAACACGCGGAACTGCACCTGCTCTTTTCGATGGTGACGCCGCTCGGTTGGCTCGAACGTGTGCCCACCTACAAAGAGCAACTGGAAAACATCCGCGACCACGACATCAATACCTATGGTTTCCTCGGCTACCCTCTGCTCCAGGCCGCCGACATCTTGATGTACAAGGCCAACACGGTTCCCGTGGGCGAGGACCAGGTGCCGCACGTGGAGTTAACGCGCGAAGTGGCGCGGCGGTTTAACCAAGCCTTTGGCAAGCTGCAAATGAAGAAGCGTTCCGACGCGGAATGGATTGCCTGGGGAACCGGCATCCGCAATCTTACCCGCCCACCGGATGGCAAGGCCGAGCAGTTTATTCTGGAGAATTACCGGCGGGCTTCCCTGGACGTTCGGGCGGAGTACTTGAATCGCGATGTGGGGATTATCGATCCCATCTTCCCCGAGCCGGAAGCGCTGCTGACTTCCGCGCCCCGGCTGCCGGGCACCGATGGCCGGAAGATGTCGAAGAGTTATGGCAACGCCATATTCCTTACAGATGCAGCGGATGTGGTTTCGAAAAAGCTCGCCACGATGGTGACCGACCCGGCACGCAAGCGGCGAAGCGACCCCGGCGACCCCGATGTCTGCCCGGTGTTTGACCTGCACAAGATTTTCTCCGCGCAGGAGACCATCGATCGTGTAAATCGCGAGTGCCGCAAGGCGGAAATTGGTTGCGTGGATTGCAAGAAGCTCGCGGCCGGGCATCTGAATGCGTTTCTCGCGCCCATTCAGGAACGCCGCAAACCTTACGAGCAGAATCCGCAAAAGGTGTGGGATATCCTTGAGGATGGAACAGAGCGAGCCCGCAAGGTCGCGCAGAAGACGATGGCGGAAGTTCGCCAGGCCGTGAATCTGGCGCCATAAAGGAAGCTATCAGCTCTCAGCTTTCAGCCGTCAGCTAGAGCCCTCTCGCTCCCAGCCCCTCATCGCGGAGCGAGATATTTGCCGACGAAAGAGGCAGGCGAAGATTTTCGAAAGCTGATCGCTGAAAGCTGATAGCTTGACTCGTATGATCGACGAACCGCGTGAACCCAACCCGGAGACGCCCACCGATCCAGGCGCAGTTCCTGTTCCGGAGGTCAAGCGTGTTTCGCACATGGCGGCGCCGCCTCCGCCGATAAGTGTTGGCGTATACGAAGGTCCGCTCGATCTGTTGCTCGATTTAATTCGCAAGCAGCAGATCAATATCTATGACATTCCGATTGCCAGGATCACCCAGCAGTATCTCGACTACCTGCACCTGCTGAAGGAATTGAACATCGACGTCGCAGGTGAGTTCATTTTCATGGCGGCCACGCTGATTTACATCAAATCGCGCATGCTCCTGCCGCCCGACCCGACGGCGCCGCCCGATGAACAAGGAGATCCGCGCGAGGAATTGGTGCACAGACTGCTTGAGCACGAGCAGTTCAAGAACGCGGCGGAGATGCTCAACTCGAAACGCCTTTTGGAAGATGCCATGTGGTCGCAGCCGGGTATTGGTGAGTTTGCCGAGGCCGAGGATGAGCCGGGGCTGGTGGTGTCGGTATTCGACCTGATTTCTGTGTTCCGTGAAATCCTGGAACGCGCCAAGAAGCGGCCGCAGCTCCAGATCCGGCAGGAAGAAGTTACCGTGGCGCAGATGGTTGAGCACGTCAAGCAGGTGCTGCGCACAAGACCGGGGCCTGTGCCGCTCGAGGATTTGGTTGGCGACTTCCTCTGGCGGCAGGCGTTGATCGCGATTTTCCTGGCGGTGCTGGAGCTGGTGCGGTTGCGAGCGGTGCTGCTTCGGCAAAAGGATACATTTACTTCCATCACCATCGCTCGCAGTAAGAGGTTCGAAGAAGTTCTGGCGGCCAGAACCGCGGAGGAGCTTGCCGTAGGACTGGACGAAGAAAGTGTAAAGGGTAAATTGTAAAGGATAAAGGCTAAGCGGAACACACTACATACGGCGGGAGATCTGGTTTGGACGGCTCCCGCAGAGCCCAACTCGGCATGAGCCGTGAATAATTGAGAGCATCATTGATGGGACCTAACTCAGAAGCGATTGGCATTTCCCCTTTAACCTTTACACTTTGCACTTTATCCTTCACTTTCACAGCGGCCACGGACCACGAACAACGTACGACCTTTTCTTATGTTGAATGACGACATTCTCAAGGCCCTCATCGAGGGCATTATCTACGTCGCGCCGGAACCCGTCACGCTTGACGCCATCGTCAAAGCTCTGGAGGGCGAAGAGCGCGAGCGGGTGAAGACCAAGCTCGATGAGCTGGTGGCCGAATACGAGCTGAACACCCATGGGATTCAAATCCGGCAGGTGGCGAACGGGTACAAGTTCTCCACCAAGGCCGAGCACCACGAAGTTCTGCGGAAATATGTGAAGAGCCTGAAGCCCGCCGTGCGGCTTTCCAAGCCGGCGCTCGAAACGCTGGCGGTGATTGCCTACCGCCAGCCCGTGACGGTCCCGGAAATCGAAGAGATCCGCGGCGTGGATTCGGGTGGGGTGATCCACACGCTGCTGGAAAAGAAACTGGTGGTCACGTCGGGCCGCAAGAGCGTGGTGGGCCGGCCGATTCTCTACCGAACCTCGAAGGATTTCCTGGTGCACTTTGGATTGAAGGATGTGGGTGAGTTGCCCAGCCTGAAGGAGTTCGAGGAACTGGCGAAGCGCGCACTGGGCTCAGAGTGGGCCGGCGGGGAAGCCCCGGCTGAAAGTGGGACGCCGTCCGCCAGCGTGCTGGTAGGCGGGGCAGGGGCGGCGGGCGCAGCGACAATAAGTCCGACAGGGGCATCTCTTCCGGTTGGCGAGGAGACCGCGCCGCCGGATAGCGCGGCCGCTACGGAAACTACGCCTGTGGAAACGGGGGATACGCCGGCGGCAGAAGATTCGCCCGCGGTGTCGGATGAAACCGGAGTGGCGAGCGCCGCGGCGACGGATGAAACCGGGGCGGCGAACGCCGACGCGTCTCCCGTTCCGCCACCGGAACCCGTGCCTCTCGCCGACGGAGATCCGGCAGCGGCTGAAGTTCCGACGACGACACCAATAGAATCCCCGGCCACGGGGTCTGCAGCGCCAAGCGAGGAGACTTCCACCGCCGCAACTCCGGAAGAGCCTGCAGAAGGCGAATCGCCGGCGGTCCCCGAAGATCAAGAACGGAAGCCCTAGATGGGTATGCCGTGACGAACTCGACTAGAACCGTAGCGCGGACCTGTTTTCTAGGTCCGCGGCTTGTACCCTAGACGCGACGAAAAACTTGTTTCGGACCCCGGACTTCGGAATTTCGCTTATGGAACAGCCCGCTAAGGTCAGGGAAAAGCCGCGGACCTAACAAACAGGTCGCGCTACGATCATTTCGGACCCAAGACCTCGGACTTCGGACCCCGGACTTCGGACCTTTAATTATGGAACAGCGCCTTCAGAAGATCATCGCAGATGCCGGCATTACCTCGCGCCGCAAGGCTGAGCAGATCATTTTGGAGGGCCGCGTCAGCGTCAACGGGAAACCGGTCTCCAAGCTGGGATCGAAGGCTGATCCCGACCACGATCACATTCGGGTGGACGGCCGATTGCTCGCCCGCACGACCGAATATGTCTACCTGCTGGTGAACAAGCCAGTGGGTTACGTCTCCACGGTCAGCGACCCGCAGGGCCGCCCGACGGTGGTCTCGCTGGTGCGAGGAATCAAGCAGCGCGTCTATCCGGTGGGCAGGCTGGATTATCACTCCTCCGGCTTGATGATCTTAACCAACGATGGCGAGTTGGCGAATTTCCTGATGTCGCGAGCGTCGGCTGTCCCCAGGACGTACCACGTCAAGTTGGAAGGCCGGCCCGACCCCGCGGACATTGCCAAGCTCCAGGCGGGCATCGCGCTCGATGGCCGTCGTACGGAGCCCTGCCAGATCCGCACCCTCGGACAGGACCCCAAGCCTTGGTATGAAATCATCCTGGTGGAAGGCCGGTACCACCAGGTCCGGCGGATGTTTGAGCGCATCGGCAAGGGAGTGGTAAAACTAAAACGCGTGCGCATCGCGTTCCTGACCGACCGCGGACTCGAGTCCGGCCAGGTCCGCAACTTGAAGCGCACGGAAGTTGAGCAACTGAAGTCGTGGAGGCCAGAAAAAGAAGGTGTAAAGGGGAAAGGCAAATTATGAATTCTGAATTATGAATTATGAAGTCTGAAAAGCTAAGGATGAAGGCTGAAGGATGAGGGCTGAAACCCGAAGAATGAAGGGTGAATTCTGAGTTATGAAGGACGAAGGTTGAAGGGTAAAGTGTGACGATCAATAAATGAAGGGTAAAAGGTAAAGGGTAAATGATAAAAGGCGAGGACTGAATTCCTGGCACTTCATCCTTCATAATTCATAATTCATAATTCCCCCTTTTGTCCTTTACCATTTACCTTTTACCCCTTATTCTTCCCCTTTTAGCGCTTGAACTCCCGGGTGAAAGTCCATGCCGCGTTCCTCCATTTACGACATTCTCCCTCCGTGGTCCAGCCGCATTCGCCCCTATCCTCCTGGCAAGCCGATTGAGGAAGTCGAGCGCGAACTGGGGCACACGGCCATCAAGCTGGCGTCCAACGAGAATCCCCTGGGGCCTTCCCCCAAGGCGCAGGAAGCCATTCGAAAATACATCAATAATATCCACATTTATCCGGACGGAAGTGGATATTACCTTCGGCAGAAGCTCGCGGAAATTCACGGCCTCCCCGCGGAACAAATCATCCTGGGCGCGGGTTCCACGGACCTGATTGAGCTCGTGGCCAAGACCTTTCTTTCCGGCAGCGCCGACGAAGCGATCACTTCCGAATCGGCATTCTACATGTACCGGCTGGCCATAGAGGACATGGGCGCGGGGCTGGTGCAGACGCCGATGCGCGAGATGACCTTCGACCTGGCAGCGATTGCCCAGGCCGTGACCGCGCGCACCAAGGTCGTTTACCTCGGCAACCCCAACAATCCGACGGGCACCATCTTCACCGCCGACGAGCTTGACCGCTTTCTTGCGGCCATTCCGGCGCGCGTTCTGGTCGTGCTGGACGAGGCGTATTTCGAGTATGTGCAGAGGCAGGATTACTCCCGCTCGATTGACTGTGTGCGCGCGGGGAAAAACGTTCTGGTGCTGCGGACGTTTTCCAAAGTGCATGGCCTGGCGGGAATACGGCTGGGTTATGGCATGGGGCACCCGGAACTGATCGAATGCCTGCAACGGATTCGATCGCCGTTTAACGCCTCGAGCCTGGCGCAGGTGGCGGGCATGGCGGCGCTCGCCGATACGGAGCACGTCGCGAAATCTGTTGAGAGCAACCGCCGGGAGATGAAATTCCTGACCAGCGAACTGACGCTCGCGGGGGTGCGCTACACGCCATCCCACGGAAACTTTCTGCTGATAGATACCGGCCGCGATTGCGAAGAGGACTTCATCCGTCTGCTGCACGAAGGCGTCATCGTGCGGCCCGTGAAGCTTTACGGTTTCCCCACCAGCCTGCGCGTAACGGTGGGAAGGCATGAGGAGAACGAGAAATTCCTCGAAGCGCTGCGAAGCGTGCTCGCGAAGACGGTAGACGGCGGTCGGTAGACGGAAAACGGTAGTCGGTAGACGGGAGACGGCGTACCTTAGACATCTGGGGAGAGAGCAGGAGTAGACGGTAGACGGCATAGAGGGCACGGGATCGCGGTTTCGATCTTTCCCCCTGTCTACCGTCTGCCGTCTACCGTCTACTGCAATAACTTATGTCTGATCTCATCAGAGAGATTCTTGAGCAAGGCAAGACTCTGGCCGTGGTGGGCCTGTCCTCAAAGACCATGCGACCCAGCCATGGCGTGGCCGATTACATGCAACGCCACGGGTATCGAATCATCCCCGTGAACCCCCATGAGCAATCGGTGCTGGGCGAGAAGGGTTACGCCTCACTCGATGCCGTCCCCGACCCGATCGATGTGGTGGTCATTTTCCGCCGGCCGGAGTTTGTACCGGAAGTCGTGGAAGCCGCGATCCGAAAGGGCGCCAAGGTGGTGTGGATGCAGGAAGGCGTGATTCACGAACAGGCCGCCGAGCGCGCCCGCGCCGCCGGCCTCAAGGTCGTCATGAACCGGTGCATTCTGAAAGAACACGCCAAACGCTTTGTGGCCGAGAGGATTTAGGGGCGCGCTTGCGAGAAAAGCCCGCGGCCAGACCTGTACTGACCGAAACCTGTGGCCCTGTTTTTTTCTTTTAGAAAGGGTCCTTCCCGCAACGTGACTAAGCACCCTAATGCCAATTGGCTTGCGACGCGATTGGACACGCAAAGCTCGCTGGCTTTATGATGTTGTCGGTCTCAAAACGAACATGGAGTGAGGCGCGATGGACAAGAACAACATTCTTATCAATCTGTCAGAGTCTGAACAAATCAAATTTGGCAAAGAAGATTTTCACACGCAATCGGTCCCTCAAAAAGTCTTCTCAAGCATTTGGGCGGTTGAATCAGAGGTCAACAATGGTGGATTTTCACAGTACTTTCAGAATAGCACCAGCGCAGAAACCGCGCCGTTCGTTGTGGAAGCGCTTAACACAATCGGTGCTCCGAGTACTGCCGATATCTGCAATCGTGCAATAGCGTGTGCGTTTCCTACCGGGTTACCCGCAACACGCGAAGCTATTTGCTCGGCAGCCGAAAGCCTTGCTGACGACAAGTTGAGCGAGCTTGAGGTGTTGGACGCCGAATTTATGAAGTACCCTCATAACCTCACTGAGTTGCTGTTCGCTTACGTCTCCAATCATGTGGAGGAATTTGGGCCAGTCCCTAAGCCCGACTAATTCCGTCTTAAGATGGGTAGGTATTGCAACACGACAAGAGCGGCCAGATATGTTTCGAAAATGCCCACATCTCGCAACTTGACAACCGATCGAAGCCCGCTAAACCTGAATAGGATGCCGACAGCAATGCAACAGCATAGCTTTCGACCGGGGTGTTGTGCCGCGAGGTGATCTTTCGTGCCATCTGTCTTTTCGCATGCAGTAGTAGCAATTGCGATCGGGAAAGTCGTGCAACCGAAACAAGCCCCTTGGTGGTATTGGGCTCTCGGCGCGGGGGGCGTCTGCCTTGCCGGATCTCGATGTCATTGGTTTCCATTTCGGAGTACGTTACGGAGACGTCATGGGCCACCGGGGATTCACCGATTCGCTTCTTTTTGCTGCCCTTCTGGCGGGCCTGATAACAATCGCATTTGTTCGTCAGCGTCAGGTTTCACCCTGGCGCCTCCTTTTGTACTTATTCTTAGCCACCGCATCCCACGGCATCCTTGATGCAATGACGAACGGCGGTTTGGGTGTGGCGTTCTTCTCCCCTTTCACAAATGCGCGTTTTTTCTTCCCTTTCCATCCAATCAGGGTGTCACCCATCGGAGTGGGCCGGTTTTTTTCCGCAAGAGGGTTGGCGGTTGTTAAGAGCGAAGCGCTGTGGTTGTGGCTTCCCTCAGCGGCGATATTTGCGGTCTTAACTTTTGTCCGGGGCGTTAAAAGCGAGCGACGGTCATTGCAGCCCTGAGTGTTGGCTTCTCTCAGCCGCGGCACTCCCGCGGCGACTTCACGCCTTCAACCGGGTAAGGCCAACCGAACGGCGGTCATAGCAGACCAAAACGACGAGGAGTTCTTCGCTCCGCTCTCATCGGACGAACGTAAAGCCCTGGTAACCGTTCTAAAAAGGCTTGTGGAGGCCCACGGTCTGCGCAAGCTCCCAATTGACTAAGAGGAGAGAAATCCCAATGAGCAAAGCGATTGAAAGGCTACAGGCCGCGCAAAAGCAGGCGATGGCCGGCCGGCCCAAGGTCGGCGGCTTCCCCTATCTGGCCGAGACCCTGCGGCGAGCAGGGGTGACGCGCAATGTGTGGTCCCTACCCGCCTGCCAGAGCCTCTATCTGACCGACGCAGGGCCCGTCGTGACCCAAGGTACTCCGCTCATATCCGGCACCGTGGACGTGCCGCCCTTCAGCCGCGATGGGCTTATAGCGGCGCTGCGAACAGACCAAGCCGGGAAGAGCACTTTCCCGGAGTTTCTCGCGGCCTGTTGGCACTCAGGGGTTGTCCGTTACGATGTCGATTTCGCGGCAAGAACTGTCGCATATTGCGGCTGTCAGGGCGAAGAATATATTGAAGAATATCCAAGAGTCGAGGTGTAGTGGCGTCGAACGGTATCTCACAAGGAGTCCTTTGTGCAACGACTACGCTTCCCTCGCGCGTGACAACCCTCCCCTGATGGCGTAGAATCAGAAAAGTAACACGGGTTGTGGGAGACTTCTTATGACGGTGATCGAGCTTACCGACGAACAGGCGGCGGCGGAGAGCCTTTCTCTTGAGGCTTGGCTCCAAAAGCTCGCTGGAGAGGATCGTCCCGCCATCAATCCCCACCGGCACATTTCTGACGTGATCGTTGAGAACATGCGAGATGTGCCGCCTGAAATCATGGCCCGCATGCCCAAAGACGGCGCCAGCCAGCACGATCATTACATCTATGGTTGGCCCAAGAAAGAGGAATGACCGCGCTTTTCGCCGGCTTGAAGGAGTAGGGGCTACATGAGCATCATTATCTCGCCTGAAACCGAAGCACGCCTCACCGACGAGGCCCGGAGGCAAGGTATTTCTGTGGATGCACTGCTGGAACGGCTCATGGCGGAACACCAACCAGGAGGGAGCGCCGTTCTTTCTACTCAGGCGGAAGCGATCGAGCACGCGCGGAAGATGATTCCAGGTGGAAAATTAACCCCCGAATTGCCGGTCCTACACCTCGGAGCGATGGGCCCTCTCCACCGGCGGGACATATACGACGATGTCCGTTGAGCCGGGGGTACTTGATGCGAACGTTTTAGCTTATGCGGTGAATGCCGACGCTCCGCAGCACGCGGCCTCACGTGCCTTGCTTGAAGCAGCCAGCGACCCCACGATAACCCTTTACGTCACGTCGCAGATACTCTGCGAGTTTTATTCGCTCATTACCAACCCGCGCCGGGTTGCCATAACCTCTTCTCCAACGGAAGCATTGGGCATCATTTCGGCTATGCTGGCTCTTCCCGGTCTGCATGTGCTGCCGACGCCGGCGCGCGCGGTTGCTGGATGGATGGAACTGCTACGCCGTCACCCAGTCATTGGGGGAAATGTGTTCGATTTACAAATCGTCCCGACGATGCAGGCCAATGGCGTCCAACGAATCTATACGTTCAACCTTGACGACTTTGAAGTGTTTCCTGAACTTGCGGTTGTGATGCCATGACCCACTCTGTGTCTTATAAAACGCCCCCAACCCAACTTCGCTAAGAACCAAGCGCTCGGCACATTGGCCGGGCGTTCAGCCGTGCCGAAAGGCGAATTTACAAATTCAACTTCTTGGTATAGAGAACCGAGCCGCGTGTTTCCGCGTTGCCTGATGGCCGGTTTTCCCATATTCTCAAGGCGATGGACGTACACCTCACCCCGGATCAAAAGGCTTTCGCCCGCCGCGCGATTGAAAGCGGACGGCTGCACTCGGAACAAGACTCCGTGCAGGAGGCGCTTGCTTTGTGGGAAGAACGCGAGCGGCAACGGACGGAATTTCTTCTGACGCTCGACGACGCCAAGGCTTCGCTTGCCCGCGGCGAAGGCCGCGTTATTACGCAGGAATCCATGCGGCAGCTTGCCCAGGAAGTGAAGGAACGCGGACGCGCGCGCCTTCTCGCTGAACTCGCCATGTCACGCTGATGGCACATCGCGTAGCGCCCCGCACCGAAACCGATCTTGACGACATTTGGTATTACGTCGCGGAAGGAAAGCGGCAGCATCGAGATTGCCAACCGCCGAATTTCGGATTGCGGGAGCTCGCTCCCGCTTTTTCTACCGCTGACTTGTCAGCGGTAGATTCGCCGCGACGAGTTGCGGCGAGCAAAAGCGGCGACGAGTCGCCGCACTCCGAAAGTCCAATTCGCGTCGCCATGGTGACCCCTGGCTCCCTACCTACACACCCTACCTTGGCGGGTGGATGGCAAGGCGCAGCAGGTACCCTAAAACTGAACCGGCGGGCTCACCCGCCGCTTTGGCCTTGTAAAGACGATAGAGTGATTCGAGGATCAGATAGGCGGGACCTGCCAGGACGAGGATTGTGGCGCGGTAAAGTATTGCGGTGAGGCAGAGCTGCAATACCCCAAGGATCAGAAAGAGGCCAGCCGTTATCGCCGTGGGTCTCGGACCCTGGTATTGATAGAGGCGTTGTAGACGAAGCTGATCGGCGCGGGGGTAAATGCCCCAGAACAGCGCAAAGCTCTGCGCCATGTCGAGGCGATGGGTGAAGTCTTCCACCGCCTTTTGGCGATCCGGTGTGCGCGGGCGAGTGTACTCGCGGCTCGGGACGCCGGCTTCCGGCTCGACCTTTTCCAGTTCATAGATCCAGCGCCGGGAGAGGCCCTTGCCCTCCCGATGCCAACGCGTAGGCATGTAGAGGTTCCCCTCGTACCGTACCGGAGTGGATCCCACCAAAGTCGTGTCAAAATACCAGGAGCAAATCTGCATTGAATTCCTATTGGGGACTCGTCTTACCTCATCTTGTCTGGCGAGGAGCACCGCATCGGCGTCGTTGGCAGAGGCTTGGGAAGGTCCTCGTTGCAAGAATTGCCACATGAGGTACGGCAGCGTCAGCAAGGGTGACCCGTGCGGCTGGTGGGAGGAGTTGATCCAAAGTAACCGGGTAAATGACTCCAGAACCAGGTAGAGGACGACCGCGGTAAAGTGTGTATCCTCCGAAGCCCCTCGCAGCACAAAGGCCAAAGCCAGTCCGAACAAGGCCGAACCTGCGGAAACCCAGGCCATGTTGAGTCCCGTCTTCTTTTCCCACTCGCGCTGCAAGGGATCCGGGGCGAATCCCGCGATGGGGAAGAGCCACAGGATCAAGTAGCGGAGCACCTGTGCCCTCGTCGTGTCCTTATGCGCGGCGGCGGCTTCCACCTGAGACCTCAGAGTGTAGTTGACCACGTGACCCATGACGTATTGCGGATCCCACGGCCGCAGGCCATAACGAAACGCGTAACCGCCTTCAAGCGTTTCCTCCACACGCATCAGCTCGTACACTTGATCGCGGTACTTGACGGCCGACCCGGCGTGGTCCGCGCGGATCAAGTCTCCGGGGGAATGCGGGACCCATCCCTTCTTGGGCAAAACGGCGTACACCCAAAGATCCACCGGATCTCCTTCCGCGGCGGGGACAACGCGGTCTGGAATGAAGTTAGGCAACGGCGTTCCCAGCACCATTCCTCCCACTGCACAACACCACTCCACCGAGATTTCCGTTCTTGCATCCTGACCGGGCGCCAGTATAGCAAAGCCCTTCTTACCTTCCCAGCGTGACGGCAAAAGCGGGTAGCGACGGTCGGCGTTTTTCTTACGGTGTGCTTCTCTCTCGCGCGAAATCCCAGCGGCAATCGCACGTCGTCAATCATAATGGGGCGCCTAAAGAGTCTTCAATTCTCAGTTTTCGGATGTCAGGAAGAGCGTGTGGCAGGGCCAAAACGGTGGGGGATCTGAGCGCGAGGGCCATTTGTCCAATCAAATCGCCTTGGCGTTGACTTGGCGGAGAGCCCGGCCTAAGATCATCGCATCTGACGTTCTTTTTTCTGCAACCAGCGAGATGGCCGCATCATGGTCACTGTTGGCGAGACCGCTTCCCACTATCGCATCGCGGGGATCCCATGTCCACCGTAGGTGTCGTTAGGCGGTCGGCGCGATAGTGAGCGGGGTGGCCACGCCGCCCGCAGGTGAGTCCGAGCGTTGGACAACCCCTCACCGGAGGCAACGACGCTATGACGAGACATTCCTTCTACCCGTTTCGGTCCGAACGCGCCAAAGCCGAGTATGAGGCTTTCTGCCTGGAAAGGGCCAAGGCGTGGCCACTCCCGTCCGAGACCATGATGGCTGAAACTGCCTCCGGGCAGACTTTCGTTCGCGTTAGTGGGCGTATCACCGATCCTCCCCTGGTTCTGCTGCCCGGCGCGCGGAGTGGGTCGCTGATGTGGATTCACAATATCGCGGCTCTATCCGCCAACCGCCGCACCTACGCCTTGGACACCCTGGGTGACGTCGGGTTCAGCGTGAATCGTCGCGACATCTCGAAGCCGGAGGATCTTGTCAATTGGCTCGACGAGGTCTTCACGGTGCTGGTTCCGGAAGGGCCACTCAGTCTGATGGGCATTTCGTATGGGGGGTGGCTCGCCGGTCAGTATGCGCTCCGTTTCCCCGGGCGGCTCCGCAACGTCGTGCTGTTAGCCCCGGCGTGTACGGTGCTCCCGGTTTCATTTGCCTTTCTCGTCCGCATGGGGCTCCTTTCCATACCCGTCGGACAACCCATGCGCAGAACACTCCGCTGGTTGTTCCGGGACGGAGTACGAAGCGGCGGCGCCTGCCGGGCGCTGGTCGAGGAGGCCATGGACGACGTGCAATTGGCCGACCGTCTCTTTGATCTGCCTCGCCCGCCTTGGCCCACCGTGATCGATGACAAGGCGTGGCAAGGCTTCAGCGTGCCCTGCTTATTCCTGGTGGGGGAGAATGAAAAGATCTACTCTGCCGGGGCAGCCGTGCGGCGGCTGAAGCGTGTTGCTCCGCAGGTCAAGGCGGAGATCATTCCCGGCGCTGGACACGACTTGACGATGGTGCAGTCCGATCTCGTCGCCAGAAAGGTGCTTGCGTTTTTAGGTGAACGGGCAGGGATTGCGGCCGCTGCCGCGTAGAAACAGCGAGCAAGCCTTACGACTGGCAGGAATGAGGCGGGCGGGGTACTCGGACAGCAAGCGGCTAAGTTCCTAATTTGGTGCCTTTGAGTCCGGGAACCTTTTCCCTTTCCGGTGCGTAGAATGCAGCAGGGGTAGTATGTGCATTCGGCTGATAAAGGAGTAACCATGCGGCGAGTCATGCTTTTTCTCGCGGTCAGTTGGGCATTTTGGGCAGTTCCGGGTGTGGGGGCCACCCATACCGAGGTTCTGGAATACCATCCGGGAGCGCATTTCTGGTTCAAATTGCGCGGAGGGGACGTTCACATCAAGCGGGGCTCGGACCCTACTCATATTGTGGTGCGATACACACCTGACCCACGCAAACCTACGGAGGAGAAGAACGTTCAGCTCCGCTCGCGCACGCACGATTCCAGCATTCAACTGGAGATTCGGGCTCCCATGTCGCTCTCCGTCGATGCGGAACTGGAAGTTCCCAGCCCGATGCCCCTGGAAGTCCACATGACGGGCGGCGACCTCACCGTTGAGGGCGTCCAGGGCGACAAGGATTTGCGGCTTTTTGCCGGCGACCTGAACGTGGAGGTGGGCACCTTAGAGAGCCTGCGAGACGCGGAGGTGTCCCTTAGCGTCGGAGATGCCGATGTGCCTTCCGCCGGGACGATGCATGGCTGGCTCGGCCACACCTGGAAATACCAGGGCAGTGGGCAGTATCGACTCTACGCCCACACCACCTTTGGCGACGTCAGCCTGCTTGCGAAGTAGGGGCTGAGTGTCGGGGATTGGGCGCCTGCGGTACGAGGGCGCGGCGACCCCGCTTCCCCCTAGCGTTTTTCGATCTCGAAACCTGCTCCTTCTAAATCAATCCCCATGGTGTCTTCATCATAGGAATATCCTTCAATGCAGTCCGCGTAGCCTTTTTCCAGCCAGAGATTAAACCCCATCCCGTACTTCAATCCGTCGACTTTGGCCTGCGCACCAATCCTGAGGCGCGTACCCGTAATGGGAGGGCTCGAGGATGGGGCAACGGAAAAAAAGGTGTAGAAGCCGGTACCCGAGTTTTCGCGGCTGTGGACGATGGCAGTCGATAGTTGAGCCTCGAGCTCGGCTCGATCCAACGGATGCTTCTCGCAAATCACGCGCAGCACGGCTTGTTCGAGCTTGGTAAACCTCGTTCCGACAAACCCCATGTGCCCCATAGTAACTTAAAGCACGCTTCAGTGTTGATTTTCAATTTGACCGGCGACCCCACGAGCCACGGCGCTGCCGACCCCGACTTTCCCCTCGTTATACATTGCGGCGGATTGACACGGGTCGTCACTGAAGCAAGGCGTTGTCTTCTTCGGTGATCTTGGAGGCGGATTCGGCAAGCTTCGCGGCGTCCTCTGCCATCGTGTGCATGGTCTCGATAAGCTTGCGGTACTTTGACATGATTTCCGCGGGAATGGCTGTCCGGTTGATCTGGCGCAATGTTTCGTCCGACAGCAGGGCAAGGCTGTCGAGCAATTCATGTGTGCAGTTGAGGCGTGACTGGAATACCTCTAATGTTATCCGCGGCATGCCATCTCCTTCTACCACTACCATCTTCTCGCCAATCAGCATACCCTTTCGGCTTTCCTTTGCAACGATTTTTTGCGGGGGGCGAGTGGTGGTCGGACTTGCGGCGCCGCCGGGAGGTTTGCCAAAATAAGCCAATGAACAAACTCTGGCACGATGAAAACAAGATGCCGCCAAAGGCAACGATGGAGCAGAGAATTAGTTGGCACCGAGAACATCAAAAACAATGCGCGTGTCGAGAAGCGCCGAAGAGTTTATTGAAGTTCATTCGCCAAAAGGAGAAATAGACATGGATCTTAAAGAGCTTTTTCTGGCACAACTGGAGCGGGAAGCAGCAGCCGCGCGCAAGGCAGTGGAGCGCGTGCCCGAGGGGCGCAACGACTGGAAGCCACATGCGAAGTCCATGGAATTGGGACGGCTGGCAACGCTCGTCGCAACCATGCCGGGGTGGGTGGTTCTGATGGTCGAGCGGGACGAGTTAAATCTTGGCGACCCTTCGAGCGAGGAGTTCAAAACGAAGGCGGTCGCAACGAAAGCCGAGTTGCTCAAGGCGCTCGAGGAGAGCGTCGCCAAGGCTCGCAAGGCCTTGCAGGGCACAACGGAAGAACACCTGATGAAGCCATGGCGCCTGTTGATGCGCGGGCGGGTGCTGCAAGAACAACCGCGGCATGTGATGTTGACCGACACTTTCTGCCACCTGGCGCATCACCGTGGGCAGTTGACCGTGTATCTGCGGATGAATGATGCAAGCGTGTCGGCGATTTATGGCCCTTCCGCGGATGAGCAGTTTTAAAGGAATTTCACCACGGAGGCACGGAGGTCACGGAGAATAAACGCAAAGAAAGACAACGGGTCGAATAACTATTGAATCGCAATCTCGATCCGCACAAGCGGAGGCTTCTCCGGACCTCTGTGGTGAAGCTATTCTTCGCGGCAAGAGACAAAATTCAAGATTCAAAATTCAAGAAACAAAAATCGAGAATCAGAATTCAACATTCAGAACACGGCTTTCAGAATTCATCATTCATAATTCAGAATTCATAATTCAACCCATCACTTCTCGCTCGCCTGTTGTTTCTTCCACTCCTGGATGGCCTGCATTTTTTCTTTCAACCTTTTTTCCAAGCCTTGGTCGGTGGGGCGATAGTACTGGCGGTCCTTGAGGTTGTCAGGCAGGCACTGCATATCGGTGAGCTTGTCCTCGGCTTTGTGGGCGTATTGATACCCTTTGCCATAGCCGAAGTTCGCCATCAGCCCTGTCACGGCGTTGCGCAGGTGGAAAGGAACAGGCTCCGCCATAGTCTCCTGCGCATCGCGCGCGACTTCGCCATAGCCGACGTATAGCGCATTCGACTTGGGCGCGAGCGCGAGATAGACGGCGGCCTCGGCGAGCGCCAGGTTCCCTTCCGGCATTCCCAGAAAATGCACCGCCTGCATCGCCGCCACCGTCACACCTAAAGCATGAGGATCAGCCATGCCGATATCCTCGGAGGCCTCGCGAATCAGGCGGCGTGCGATGTAGAGGGGATCTTCCCCCGCTTCGATCATACGTCCCAGCCAGTAAAGCGCGGCGCTGGGATCGGAGTTGCGGACGGACTTATGGAGCGCGGAAATGAGATTGTAGTGTTCCTCGCCGGACTTGTCGTAGAGCAGGACTTTCCGCTGAATAGCGTCCTCGACCAGGGTTTCGGTGATGGTGGCGCGCCCTTCCGCGTCGCGCGCAGCGGCCGCCACGGCGGTTTCAAGCGTGTTGTAGGCAGCGCGCGCATCGCCATTGGAGAACACCGCAATCTGCCGCAAAAGCTCATCGGAAATCTCGATGGCCCACGCGCCGAGGCCGCGCTTTTCGTCCGTGAGGGCGCGGCGGAGAAGCGTCTGCACCTCGTCGGTCGAGAGCGCGGAGAGCATGTAGACCTTGGCTCGGGAAAGCAGCGCGGCGTTGACTTCAAACGAGGGGTTTTCCGTGGTGGCGCCGATCAACACGATGTCGCCGCGCTCGACGTAGGGCAGAAACGCATCCTGCTGAGCCTTATTGAACCGGTGGATTTCGTCGATAAAAAGCACCGTGCGCCGGCCGTAATGGCGAGATTTCTCCGACGCCGCCATCACTTCCTTGATTTCTTTGATGCCGGAGAGGACGGCGCTGAAACGCACGAAATCACTGCGCGTTTTGCGAGCAACAATGGTGGCAAGCGTGGTTTTGCCGGAACCCGGCGGACCCCAGAGGATCATCGAGCCCAGTTCGTCGCGCTCGATTTGGCGCCGCAGCGCCTTTCCCGGCCCCAGGATGTGGAGTTGCCCCACGAAATCTTCGATCGTCTCCGGCCGCATGCGGTCGGCCAAGGGCGAGGGGGTGGCGTTGCGCTGCGTTGCGCCGCCGGCGTGGTCAAGGGGATTGGGTTCGAAAAGGCTCATGGGAATCGGGTCATCGAGTCATCGGGTCATCTCGCCATTGAAAAGCTGCCAGTTGTCCGTGGTCAGTTGTCCGTTGCAAGCGATAGGCGGAGGTCGAAAGCCTTACGCCACTGACGACTGACAACGGACCACGGACAGCCTCTAAATGGCTCGATGACCCGATGGCTAAATGACTCAATATCTAAATCCTCTTTGTCGCGCCGCCTCGTATAGAAAGATGCTCGCCGCGGTTGCCGCGTTTACGGAATCCACTTCTTTCCGAATGGGGATACTCAGAAGCTGGCTTGCGTAGCGGCCAATCTCCTCTGGCAATCCGGTGGCTTCGCGCCCCACAAGAATCGCAATCGGCCCTCTCAGGTCCGCCTGCGCGAGCGAGGCCGGGCTGTGGCGGTCGGCCGCCACGATGTGGACGTGTACGCTCAGAAAGGGCAACGCCTCTTTCGGATCGAGCCCGCAAATCAGCGGGAGCCGGAAAATTGCGCCCGCCGAAGAGCGCACCGCCTTGGGATTGAAAGGGCTCACCGTCTCCTGCAAAGTCAAGAAGCCAGAAGCGGAAAACGCCAGCGCCGTGCGTACCATGGTGCCCAGATTGCCGGGGTCCTGGAGGCGGCAGGCCACGACCAGCAGGGAATTGCGGGCGGCAACAACTTCCTCCAATTTATAGGCGGGAAGTTCCACCAAGGCGGCGATTCCCTGCGGGGACTGCGTTTGCGCGACGCTTTCAAACAATCGATCAGGGACCTGAGTCAATTCGGCCTCCGCCGACAGACGCTGGAGCAGGGCGGAAAACTTCTCGGCTGCTCCACTGGCCACGAGCACGCTGTGAGTCTTAACGCGGGGGGCCGCATTCAGCGCTTCCTCGACCAGGAATGGACCTTCCACCGCCAGCCAACCCTCCTTGGTGGTCCCGTCAGCGAGTGAGCGGCGGAAGACCTTCATCAAGGAATTGGCGGGACTGGAAACTTCTCGTCGATTTGAAGAGTGCATAGGATAACCTTGGCCGTTTTAGTTGCTGAGACGACAGCTTACCTCCGCAGCGCGGCGAAGTCGAGAGGCGGCGTGGGTGCACGACATAAAAGTGGAAGGCTTCCGGCTTGAACGGAGACTGGCGGGAAGATCTTGTAGCGCGGGCGTCTCGCCCACGCTGCGTCGGAGCTGCGCCGGAGTTACCTGCGATTCAGACAGTAAGAAACCAGGCTGGGCGGCCGACCAGCGCTCGGTCTGTCAACAGGTCTATCCGATCCGCCCGCACGGCTCTTGACGGCCTTTCCGACGGCCAGTTGTCCACCT
>JBEKLF010000049.1:0-38909 GCA_050010335.1 Terriglobia bacterium | reverse complement strand
CAGGCCCGCCTGTCAACCGACGCCCGAAATCCTCCTCGTGCATGTCGGGCAGCCTCCCAACTCCCAAAATCAATCGCCATTCTGTTCCGCTCCCCCTTAGTTAGAACAAATTTACCGTGGTCAGCCGATAGTCTGATTTGACAAAATCGCATTCGATGGACCAGTATTAGCCCATCTCCGGTAGTCTGACCAAAGGAGGAGGGGCTGCCGATGGAAGCGAACACCCGTGCAAATCTCCGTCGGTGGGAGCGCCAACCTGCAACAATCCCAATCAGTCTCGTATTGAGGGGCGAAGACCTCAAGGTGGACAACTCTGCGACCATCCTCGATTTCTCGTTCCGTGGTGTGGGCGTTTTGACCACGCTTGCGCTGTTCCCAGGAGAGCGGGTCAGCATCATCGCCAAGGGGGAATCCTCGGACGACATCCGTACTCGCGTGGTTTGGGTACGGCAGGATGTATCCAACCGTTTGAGCGTTGCGGGGCTTGAATTCTTGCATGCCTTGGAAGCTTAGGAGATGCACTTCACGGTGCATCCTTCCGGCATCTGGGAAGTCAAAACACCAGCGAACCACTCTTAAGACACTACCCGTCAGCCCGTCCGTGGCCGGGTCTCGAGACCGGCGGACTTACGTGCTAAGGCCGCTTGCCGATTTGTTGAAAATGTGGGATAAACCCCGGCGAGGTGAATCCATGAAACGACGTGCATTTCTCCAACAAACCGTTGCCGCTCCTGCCTACGCCGGCCTCGCCGCTTGCGCCCTGAATGCGAAGGCAACCCCCGCCCCCGCCATGCCCGCAGGCCGCTACACCCCTGGCCGAATTGCCAACGAATACAACCTGCTGCTACCCGGTGAGGCGGAGGACATCAAGAATTCTCCGCGTATGGCTTCTTTCAGCAACGGAAAGGTCGTAGTGAATTGGGGTAACGACAAGAAGGCCATGGCCGCGGGTGAATCCATCGGCGGGTGGGAACTGGTGGCCATCCTCCCCTGGCTGAACGGCGCACCCACTGCGGTTTTCGAGAAGCAGGTGACCCACCAGGGGGCCATCGTCTACGTGACCGCGATGGGCGAGATCGCGCGGATTCCCAAGCGCATCGGCAAGCTGGATCAAATCCGCCCTCGCCCGACTTCTACTCCGCACAACGTCAAGCTCGAGCGGCCCGAGCAGTATGTTCCCGGTCCCGACGTCTGCGGGGATTACATCCTGAACTCCACTGAAGATCCGTGTTACGAAAATATCGCCGCGCTGGGGCCGGAGTTTGTCGGCTGGACTCTCGTCGCCAATGAGGAGGCTGGACCGGAGCGCTCATTGTTCCTGGAAGCTGACGGAACATCGCGCCAACTGGTCGCCGACCCGCAGGCGACATGGGCGCCCGACACAACCGGCCCCGTGTTCGATCCCAGCCAGTTCTTGCCAACCGAATACCTCCACAAATACGTCCCGGGTTACAGCAAGCGCACGTTGCTGGGAGGCTTTCTGCCGGCCGCGGACATTGGGGTGTGGAGTCCGCGCTTTCGGGTTGGGTACGAGGCGATGGTGATTCTTCCCGATGGCGCTAACGCCCGGCCCCTGGGTCGCGTGCGTTCCCTGCTTCCGAAGGACTCGAGTGGCAAACTCATTCCCCCCGGGGACCCGAACGCCGACCAAGCTGTCCCCGAGTCGGGATTTGTGGACCGATACTGGAATGGCACGGCGGAGAGCTTCTTCTCGGCGCTCGTGGGCATCTGGAACCGGTGGCGCACGTTTTTTGACGCCGGCATGCAGGTGGAGATTCCGGATGAGTGGCTGAACGATGCGGCGCGCGCCGGTATTGTGCTTTCGCGGTGCAGTTACCACGGCCTTGAACCCACCTACCAGATTGGTGAAGGGGCCTATACCAAGATTCCCGTGCGCAGCCATGCGCTCTTTCCCGTGGCGCACTATGAATTCGTCTGGGCGCAGCAGGTGTGGGGGCTCGGGGAGCAGGTTGAACCCTACTTCCAGCATTATCTCGAGCACTACATCCTTCCCGATGGAAACTTCCTGTACAACACGCAAGACCAGGTGGAGGCGCCGCTGAATGCCGGCATTTTCCTGGAGAATTCCGCGCGCGCTTACGATTACACCCGGAACCTCGAAGCCTTGCGCAAGCGGCTGCCGGTTTTGCGAAGGTTGATCGACTATGTGGTCCGCCGCTATCGTTTTTCTCAGGAAACCTTCCCGGCCGGCGACCCTCGCCACGGCCTGATCTGGGGCTCTCCCGAGGCGGACAACGGCGATCGCCAGAACGACTTCCCGGAGTCCCACCCCTACTATTACCAGAACGCCGCGTGGACTTGGCGCGGGCTTAAGGAGCACGCGCGCTGTCTCGACCGCGCCGGTCGAGAGAATCAGGATGCCGAGTTGCAGCGTGAATCAGCGGAAATCGCCAAGCTGGCAGCGGAGATGCGCGCCGACATCGAGCGCTCCCTGGCCAGAACCCTTGCCGACCGGAACCCGGCGATGAAGCAGGCCGAAATCACTCCGTTCACCGCGTTCGATACGGAGCGCAAGCCGACCGAGCTTTCGAGCTACGAAAACCACCGCTACATGATGGATTGGTGGACCAGCGACTGGGGCGATCCCGCTTTGGATGCTGGGCACTTCGCGCACCGCAACCTCGCGGGCGAGCAGATTCTCGGAATGAATATCGATGGCGATTTCTCGCGGACTTCCAACTTCATGGAGCACGGCACGCTGGCCGGCCGCATCCGGCAGGATGACTATCGTCCATTCCTTCTCGCCCTCTACGGGAACCTGTGCTTTGCCATGGACTCGGGGAACCGGTACGCTCCCGAAGACGCAATATTGCCGGGAAATTACCCGGGGGAGGGAAGGTCTTGGGCGTGGTCGGCAGTGGTCAACAGCGAGCTGCAACCGACAATGGGGCTCCGCTGGCTTTTGTGCTACGAAGAACATGACCGCGACGTGGTTCATCTCCAAAAGGCCGCTCCCCAACACTGGTTCAGTCCCGGTGAGGTGATTCGAGTCCGCAACTGTCCCACGCGCTTCGGGCCGATCAGTTGGAGCACCCAGGCCCTCCAACCCCCGGCGGGATCGGCTCGATGGAAAATCGAAGTTACGCTTCCGAAACCCTACGAGGCTGACCTTGTGATCCACATTCACCCGCCCGACCGGACACCTTTGCGCGCGGCTTCGTTGGGGGAGGTTCATCCGGCCTACGTCGTTGTTGCCGCGAAACTGCTGGAAGGGAAGTCGCACCTCGAAATCGAAGTCACGTAGAGACGCCGAGGAAACTGAGATTACTCGCGCAGAGACGCAGAGGCGCAGAGGAAAATCATAGAAAGGGAACCCGAAAATCCATAGTATCTTCTTCGTATTCTTCTTGCTTTGCGTCTTTCTCCGCGCCTCAGCGTCTCTGCGCGAGATTATTCCTGGGAATCTACCATGATCAAATTTAATCGGCGTGAATTCATGCAAGCATCCACTGCGTCGTTGTTGTTGAATAGTGTCAAGGCTTCCACGTCCCCTGGGGCGCGTGCTGAAACCGATGACACTGCTAAGGCGTTTGTTCGCACGAATGCTGAAGGGTCGAGTTGGACTGTGGGCAACGCGCTGGTGGAGCGCGACATTCGCTTCGACGCGAAGATGGGCCTCCACACCCCGAGCTGGCGCCATAAGGTGACTGGAACCGATTTTATGGAGACCCCTCGCAAGCGGGGAAACCGGGGCCCCGAGTTTTCTGTTTCGGTGGACGGGGAATCTCTTGCCGGATCGAACGGAGCTGCCTGGGAATTTGTCGCAGCCAGAACCGAGAAGCTCACACCATCCGGAGAGTCCCTCGTCATCAACCTGCGGGGGAAAACGAAGCCCATCGAGGTGACCATCTTTTATGCCGTTTATGATGCGCATCCAGTTGTCCAAAAATGGATCGCCCTCACCAACCGCGGCGCAGCCCCCTTGACCCTTTCGCATTTGAGTTTTGAAAGTTCGAGCATTACACCGGGTCCCCCCGAGGTGTTGCAGGCGTCGGGGTTCTACGCCGGCCAGCCGCGGGAACTCTTCTTCACCGGGAGGGTCGACGACACTGCTGTGCTGGAACGGAACTCGCTGACTGGGGAAGGGTACATTGCAATGAACGGGGCTCCGGGTTATACGAAGCGGACGGAACTGGTGGGATGGGGCGAGGGCGTCGAGCTCATGTACGACACCGACCTGTTTCCCTTCGAGCGCAGCTTGCAGCCGGGCGAGACATTTACCAGCGCGAAGAGTTCCGTGGCCTTCTTCTCCGACGGTAAGGGGTTCGCCGATCCCCGATGGGTCATGCCCTCCTACACCTCTCAGGTCTTGATGAAGAAGGGGGCGCGTTACCAGCCGCCCTGGATTTACAACACCTGGGAACCCTTCGAGCGCGGAATCACCCGAGGCATCACCATGGACCTTATAGCCGCCGCGGGGCGCATGGGCCTCGATGTGTTCACCATCGACGATGGATGGCAAGCCGACTACGGCGACAATGCCATCAACCGCCAACTCTTTCCCCAGGGTCTCGAGGAAATTCAGGCTGCGATGGAACAAAAGGGTATGCGCCTGGGCCTGTGGGTGCCGCTCGCCGCCATCAGCACGAAGACCGCGGTCGCGCGGGAACATCCTGAGTGGGTCTGCATCGACCGCAATGGAAAGCCCAAGTTCACGGGAACCATGGAGGGCTCGGATGCCGTGATGTGCCTTGCTACCCCCTACCGGGAGGTGGCCGCCAAGCGGATCAGTGACTTGATTGGTCGGTATCGCTTGGCGTACGTCAAAGTAGACCTCACCACGGTGTTTAATGCCTACGGCGAATCTCCAGGCTGCTACGCCCAGGGCCATGACCACCACTCCTGGGCGGAATCACTCGAACGCATCTACGAAGGAATAAAATATGTTGCGGATAAGGTTTACAGCGAACATCCTGAAGTATTACTTGATCTTACCTTTGAACTCTGGGGACAGAAGCACATCATCGACTACGGCTTGCTTGCGGCGGGAGATTTGGATTGGCTGAGCAACGTGGACGATGGCAGGCCGGGGTCCGCCGGTCCGCGCCAAGCTCGGGCCTTGCTCTATCTGCGGTCATTGGCAATTCCGTGCGAAACCATGTTGATTGGCAATCTCCAGGCGGAAATGGCCTCCATCGAAGAACGCTTGGCAACCGCCATGGGCGCGGGTCCACTTTTCCTGGGTGATTTGCGAAAGCTGACGCCGGAGCAGCAGGATTGGTATGGCGAGAAGATTCGTTGGTTCAAGGCGCTGCGCAAGGATGTCGCGCTTCTGGACGGGTTCTTTCAGCTTGGCAACTGGCAGCAGCCGGGCGCGGCAACCTGGGACGGATTTGCGCGACTCAGCCGCCAAGGGGAAGGCATGGTTGCCCTGTTTAAGAACGAATCGCACCTCGACAACGTCGAGGTCAAGCTGCCAGTCTATCCCGACGGGACCTTTCATGTCCGCTCCGCCATGACTGGGCAAGCACTGGGGGCGCGCACCGGTGAACAATTCCGGCAGGGAATTCAGATTCACCTTCCGGCTGAGCACCAAGTCGAGGTGCTTGAAATCCGAAGGTAGGGCTTTATGGTTACTTTCTCCGTGTGTTCTCCATGGAACTCTGTGCCCTCAGTGGTTAATCCCCTCTCATGCATGCTCTGTGTCACATGAATGCTTATAAAGTATCACCTTACATTTTCTAATATAACTAGCACTAAATGAGCCTTATTATTTCATACAGAATTTGAGGATTAAGATACGCTGCTGGAGTCTCCGCCATCGCGGCATGGCCATCTTGGCCATGACCGTTTACGGGCAGAATGCCCGTGCAACATGCGGGCAAGATGCCCGCGCTCCCAGGTGAAGAATTCCTCTTGACAAACCTAAAACATCTGTTTCATACTGCTGTTTCGAACAGGTGTTTATCATTTCCTATGGCAAAGAATGCGACTGCTCGTGACAATGAAACCCGCGACCGCGTGCTGAAGGTAGCGGCGCGTCTTTTTGCTGAGCGCGGCTTCAACCACGTCAGCGTCCGCGCGATTTGTAAGGAGGCGGGCTCAAATGTGGCGGCGGTCAACTACCATTTCGGCGACAAGCTGGGCCTCTATCGGGAACTCATTGGGACTGTCGCCGAGGGAATGAACGACGGCAAAATCAGCTCATTCGAATCAGGTGCGGGATGGCCGCCCGAGGAGCAATTGCATGCTTACATTCGCGGCTTTCTACATCAGCTCCTCGACCAGAATGCGGAAGAATCGTGCTGGCTGGGCAAGCTCATTGCCCGGGAGACCACGGAGCCGACGGCGGCGCTGGATTTGATTATTGAAAAGGGCATTAAGCCCGCCGGGGCGCGTCTCAACAAGCTGGTCAGCGAGGTCATGGAGTTGCCTGCCAACGATCCGCGTGTAATTCTCACCGCGGGCGCCACTCAGGGACTCTGTCTCTGGTATAGGACCTCGCGAACGGTCGCGGAGCGCATGTTCCCGGAACTGAAATTTACGCCGGATCGTATCGATAGAATGGCGGACTTTGTCACCGATTTTTCATTGGCAGGGATGCGTGACTTGGTGCAAAATGGGAAGGAATACGGCGGGGTCCTGGGCGCTCGCGCACCCCGGTAAATCCACCGTCGCAGGGCTGGGGAGTCTTTTTAAAACCTTTGGAGTTCGAGGGCATCAGTACCTTATATGCCGGTTGCCGACCTATCTTCGCTGAAGATCGATGACTCCCACCGCTCGGGCGGCTCGGGAGGGAAGTTCTGGCGCATCTTCTCCGCCTCATTGGGGGTACTGGTTCTGCTGGCCGGTGGCGTTTTCGCCTTGCGGACCCGCCAGCCGATGGTGGAGGTTGCCGCCGCTCGCCCGGCAAACACCCAGGAAGCCGAGACTCTGCTGAACGCCAGCGGCTACGTCACCCCGCGCCGGCGCGCTACAGTAGCCGCAAAAATCACCGGCCGGGTTACGAGCGTTCAATTTGACGAAGGCATGAACGTCAAGGAAGGCCAACTTCTGGCCACTCTTGACGACTCGGACATGAAGCGGGCTCTCGACGCTGCCATTGCCGACCGCAAAGCGTCTCAGGGAGCCATCGCTGATTATCAAGTGCAGCTAAGGTACGCGGAAATCGCCCTGCACCGCACCCAGGAGCTTCGCGATGCCCAGGTGGCGAGCCAGGACGCCCTCGATGTCGCGGGGACCAACGTGGATAGTCTCAAAGCCAAAATTGCCTTGGCCAAAGACCAGGTGGAAGCCTCGGCAACCCGCATCGAGCAGGCCCAGCAGAACATCGACAACTGTGTCATCCGCGCGCCGTTCAGCGGCATCATCGTTTCGAAGGACGCTCAGGTGGGAGAGATGGTGTCGCCCCTCTCCGCCGGCGGCGGCTTCACGCGCACCGGCATTGCCACCATCGTCGACATGAACTCAAATGAGATTGAGGTCGACGTAAACGAGGCTTATATCGCCCGCGTTAAGCCCGCGCAGAAAGTGACGGCCACGCTCGATGCCTATCCTGACTGGCAGATTCCATCGCATGTGCGCACAATTATCCCTACCGCCGACCGCCAGAAAGCCACCGTTAAAGTGCGCATCTCTTTCGACAGGCTTGACCCGAGAATTCTTCCGGACATGGGCGTTAAGGTGGCTTTCCTGAGCGAAGAACCTTCGCGGAAGAAGGCCAAGAGCCAGGAACAGGCTCCTGCGGCTAAGGCCATCATCCCCAAGAGTGCGGTGCATGGCGAGGGAAGTGACGCCTACGTGTTTGCAGTGCGCGATGGGAAACTCGAGCGCCGCGCCGTCAGCCTCGGGCGGGGAATCGCGGGCGACGTCGAAGTGATGGCCGGACTAAGCGCCGGTGATGAGGTCGTCGTGAGCGCTGCGGGAAACTTGCACGACAGCGAAAAAGTGGAAACGCGACCGAAGAATGAGTAGGCAGTGGGCAGTGGGCAAAGACCAAGAAAAAGTCAAAAGGCAAAATGCAAGAGTCAAAAGTCAGAAGGAAAAGCCAGATGACTGCCCGCGATGACCGATGGAAGCCTTCATGGGTTCTTACTTTTGCCTTTTGCCTTTTGCCTTTTGCCTTTTGACTTGTTCTTCGTTCAAACCGTTTCCGATGGGCAAGGAAGAACCGCGGACCTACAGAACAGGTCCGCGCTACCGTTCTTCTCACGGACAGGAGTGAAAATGGTTACCGTCAACACCAACGGAAATTCGAACGCCCTGATCCAGGTCCGAGGCCTCAACAAGGCCTACCGGCGGGGTGGCGAGCAGATTTCGGTCCTCCAGTGCCTTAACCTTGACGTCGATAAGGGTGACTTCGTGGGTTTCATGGGGCCGAGCGGCTCGGGAAAAACCACTTTGCTCAATCTCCTCGGCGGCCTCGACGTCCCCACCTCCGGCACTGTTTCCGTGGCGGGAGACGAGATCACCCACATGTCCAGCGGCAAGCTGACCGAATGGCGCGCCCGGCACGTCGGCTTCGTCTTTCAGATGTACAACCTCGTCCCGGTACTTACGGCGAACCAAAATGTTGAGCTGCCACTCTTGCTCACGCGGCTCTCTCGGTCTCAGCGCCGGGAGCACGTGGAGGCCGCGCTCGCGATTGTCGGGTTGCGCGAACGCGGGAACCATTTCCCCCGCCAGCTTTCCGGCGGGCAGGAGCAAAGGGTCGCCATCGCCCGCGCCATCGTTTCCGACCCCACCTTTCTCCTCTGCGACGAGCCCACCGGCGACCTCGACCGCAAGAGCGCCGATGAAATCATGGAGCTCATTGAGGAGCTGGTGAGCAAGCACAACAAGACCGTCCTGATGGTCACGCACGACCCCTTGGTTGCCGCTCGCGCGCACATGGTGCTGCATCTCGAGAAGGGCGTCCTGGTGGAGGGGGTGAAGTCGCGACAGAACGTTCCGGCGGGAGGTGTGGCATGAAATTCAGTGCCCTCATCCTGTCGAACCTCTTCCGCAAGAAGGTCCGCCTGACACTTACCCTCGGTTCGTTCGCCGTGGCGCTGTTCCTCTTTGCGTTTCTCGCTGTCGTTCGGGATGCCTTCAACCGCGGCGGGGCCGTCGCCAGCGCCAACCGGCTCGTCACCATCAATCGCGTCTCGATCATTCAGCCTCTACCCCTCTCCTATCGCGATAAGATCGCGCGGATTCCAGGGGTTCAGAAGGTAACCCACGACAACTGGTTCGGCGGCGTCTACCAGGACGAGAAGAACTTCTTCCCGCAGTTCGCGATCGACCCCGAAACGCAGCGCCAGGTATTCACCGAGTTGCAGGTTTCCGACGACCAGTGGAATGCCTTTCTCAAGGACCGCCAAGGCGCGATTGCCGGTGCTGGTCTCGCCAAACGCTTTGGGTGGAAAATCGGTGACCGCATCCCGATCAAGACGACCATTTATGGCAGCGCGAGTTCCTGGGAGTTCAATCTCGTCGGCATCTATCACGGCCAGACTCCGCAGGACGACGAGACGCAGTTCTGGTTCCAGTGGGACTATTTCGAGGAGCGCGTCCCCCAGTCGATCAAGGGGCAGGTGGGTTGGTACACCGTCAAGCTCGACTCGCCGGATGACGCCGTCCGCGTATCCAAGGTGATTGACGACGAGTTCGCCAACTCCCCTTATGAAACGAAAACCCAAACCGAATCCGCCTTTGCGGCAAGCTGGGTGAAGCAATTCGGCAACATCGAATTCCTCATCCTCGCGATCGGAAGTGTGGTTTTCTTCACGCTGCTGCTGGTAACGGGAAACACCATGGCGATTTCCGTGCGCGAGCGTACCGGCGAGCTCGCCATCCTGAAGGCCATCGGGTTCAAGGACGGGTCGATACTTTTCTTCGTCCTCGCCGAATCTCTGGCCATCGCGTTGTTCGGGGGGATTCTGGGGCTGGGTCTGGCCGTGCTCGCCATTCCCGCGCTCGGAGGAGCACTGAACGGTTCGTTCTTACCCACGCTCATCCTGACGAAATCGGTGCTAGCGGTGGGCCTCGTCTTTGCCCTCTTTGTGGGAGCGGCAAGCGGACTGCTGCCGGGCATTGGCGCCTCGCGGTTGAGAGTTGTTGAGGCGTTTCGAAGAATCTGAGAAGCATTGGATAGTGGTGAGTGGCTGGCTCATTGTGGATAACCCGATAATGCCCGCCATTCCCCACTCCTCCCTAGACGCTTCTCACGATCCACTCACCACGGGTATTCAACTATGGCCATACCTATTGTCTACAATTTGCGCAGTGTGAAGGCGCGCTGGACGTCCGCCATCGTCGCCGTGCTGGGCATTGCCGGAACAGTCGGCGTTTTTGTCGCTATGCTCTCGCTGGCTCGCGGATTCCGCGCCACCCTGGTTTCATCGGGCTCGTATGACAACGCCATCGTCATGCGCGCCGGGGCCACCTCCGAAATGATGAGCGGCGTTACGCTGGACTCGATGAAAATCCTTCAGGATGAGCCGGGCGTGGCGCGCGTGAACGGCTTGCCGGTGGTAACTTCGGAAGTAGTAGTGGTGGCGCCATTCCCGCTGCGTTCGACCGGCACAGACGCAAATGTGCAGGTCCGCGGGGTCTCGCCCAACGTCCTCACGGTGCGCAGGATCGTCAAGATTGTCCAAGGCCGCATGTTCAACCCGGGCCTTTCCGAGTTGATCGCCGGCCGCAATGCCACGAACACCTATTCCGGTCTGACGGTCGGAAACCAAGTGAGCTTCGGGGGAGGGCATTGGACGGTCGTGGGAATTTTCGACGCCGGCGGGTCGGCCTTCGATTCCGAGGTCTGGTGCGACGGCCGCGTCCTGGCCGACGTCTACAAGCGCCCCAATAACATTTTCCAGTCGGTCACCGTCCACCTCTCGTCGCCCGACGCTTTCCAGGGTTTCAAGGATGCGGCGGTCAAGGATCCCCGCCTCGACGTGGACGTCAGCCGCGAGATTGACTACTACGCCAAGCAGTCGCAGATGATGACGCGCCTGATCACGGTGCTCGGCGGATTGGTGGCGGCCGTCATGGGCATCGGCGCGGTCTTTGGCGCCCTCAATACCATGTACTCGGCGGTCTCAGAGCGCGGCCGGGAAATCGCCGTCATGCGCGCCCTGGGTTTTGGCGCCGTGGCGGTGGTCTTTTCCTTTCTGGTCGAGGCCCTGCTGATTTCCTTTGTGGGAGGAGCTATCGGCTGCGTGGCGGTTCTGCCGCTCAACGGCTTCACCACCGGCGCCATGAACTGGCAGACGTTCTCTCACCTGGCTTTTGCCTTCAAGATTACGCCTGACCTGCTCGTCGGAGGAATTATCTTCGCTCTTGCCATGGGAGTGGCGGGCGGGTTGCTCCCGGCAATCCACGCTGCGCTTCGGCCCATCTCCGTGGCGCTTCGCTCGCTGTAGCGGAGCAGGTTTAAGCCCGGCGCTGGTCACCTAAACTGTCCTTCGACCCTATTTCACCATCTCTATTCCCCCTCCGGCCAACTGAGGGGAGGGAAGCGAGGAGATTGTAGCGCGGGCGTCCCCGCCCGCTGTCGCGGGAGCGTCCCGCTCCCGCTGCTCGTACTCGGCCGTCCCCGGCCGAGTGGGCACGGGCGGGACGCCCCTGCCCCAGCGGGCAAGATGCCCGCGCTACGTCGTCCTCCCACTCCGCCCGCCAACGCTCGTCTGCCCGCCTTGCCCCCTCGGAGGGGAGGTTGCCTGCCGACAGTCTCCCGATCCGAGTTTGGCAGGGCAGGGCATCGCCCAACCTCATTTCCCTCAACGGGTACCGGGACGTGTCGACGCGTCGACATTCGATCTGGCAGCTTCGCACTGGAAACCGCCATCCGGGTCGCGCAGGTCCAAAAGTTTTGCACAGGCACGTCTGATAATGTTTTCGTTCTGAGGTTCTAGTTAACATAATCTCTTATCCACAATATCCACAAAGATTTCCACAGGCATAAAGTGTTGGTTAATTTAATACTTCTATATTATTGTAAATACTGTATTTGATTATGACGCTCCAAGACAGTTAGCTCTCGCTGTGCGACGCGGAGAGGATGAACCGGTGCCGACTCCCGGGGACGCGGTGAATTCTCCCGTTCCGGGGGTGATGAAGATTACCGCTCGGTTATTCGGTCTGACTCCGAGGCGCATTCGGCCGTTGTTGGATCCCTCAGGTAGCAATAGATGCCCCCGGATTTCAGCCCGAGCTAAGCCAAAGGATCCCGATGGCGGCTGACGTGAAAGTGAATCCGATGGCGAGCCGCCCTTGAGACGGAGCACGCTCTAACGTATACGTATTGCAGGGGATGTCGACGTCACGCAGGAGGAGGCGACAAGCGGCAAAAGCCGTTTTTGCGTTCCCAGAGGGGATCTCACTGGCCAACACTATTTAAAGTTAAGCTTTAATATAATCCAGTAATTTACAAAAAGAATAGAACTTATTAAATTGACATTTGTCGAAATCATGGTCGCTATGGCGGGGTAAACCCGCCGCTACGCTGCCCTCACCACCATGGCGGGTGAGCCCGCATCTCCCAATGGGGGACCTATTCATCACCTTGCTGGTAAGACCATCAACATGATTGCCAGCCGCTTTTTCTCTTCCCGCCCGCCGGTGCGTATGCTAACCTTTGGCTTTGTCGCCGCGTCGACGTTGGCCATCGAATGCCTCTGCGCGAAACGGAAGCCATCGTTCTCCGAACCTACCGCCTGGGTGAAGCTGACAAGATTGCTTCGCTTTTTACGCGGCAATTGGGCCGCTTGCGGGCCGTGGCCCAAGGCGCCTTGCGCTCCAAAGGCCGTTACGGCGGCACGCTTGAACCCCTGAGCTATATTCGCATTTGGATCTTCGAGCGTGAAAACCGCGACTTGCTGCGCCTGAATTCCGCCGAGATCATCGAATCGTTCTTCGACATGCAGAAGGACTACCGAGTGCAGCTTGCGGCGCAATACCTCGCCGAGGTGGGGGAGCGGCTGCTACCGGAGCGCGAGGTAAATGAGCGCGTTTTCCGCCTCCTGCTCGCCGTCCTGCGGGCGCTCAAGAACTCCCCGGAAGTCAACCGGCCGCTGCTCTATTTCGATTATTGGATGGTGCGCCTCGGGGGTTTCTTGCCGAGTTTTGAAGCCTGTGCGTCTTGCGGGCGAGCCTTGGGGGAGGAGGGCGGCTATTACTCTCGGGGTTCGGAATCGCTCATGTGCCGCGATTGCAAGCAGCCGGGCGGCCTCCGAGTCTCCGCCGCCACCCTGTCCATGGTTCGAGCCGCCTGCCAGGCGCCGCTCGACAAATGGTTGGCGCAGGAAAAAGCCCCGGCCGGCTGCCGCGAAGCGCGCCACTTCTTCGAGGAGATCATCGAAAGCCACACGGAGAAGAAGCTGATTACACGGCAGATGATGGAGGAGGAAGTCTGACGGAAGTTATCGGTTGCCGGTTATCGGTCTTCGGTGAAGACGGGACCGGATTAGGGCTTTTGCTGGCAACCGACAACTGTCAACCCAAAAAGGATTTTCACAGTGCCATTGACGAAACCTAACAAAAAGCCAGTTACCGATGCCGCTCCCCTCAGCTTTCAGGATATGCTCTTTCGCCTCAGCACTTTCTGGGCGGAGCAGGGGTGCGTGATTGCCTTGCCCTACGACGTGGAAGTGGGGGCTGGCACGATGTGTCCCGAGACTTTCCTGCGCGTCCTGGGGCCGCAACCCTGGCGCGTGGCGTATTTTCAGCCTTCCCGCCGCCCGGCCGACGGCCGCTATGGCGAGAACCCCAATAGGCTGCTCAAGCACACGCAACTCCAGGTTATCCTGAAGCCGCCGCCCGAGACGATCCAGGACATCTACCTCGAAAGCCTGGGCGCGATCGGCATCGACATCCGCCACCACGACATCCGGTTCGAGGAAGACAACTGGGAAGCGCCGACGCTGGGGGCTTGGGGAATCGGCTGGCAGGTGATGCTCGACGGTCTGGAAATCACCCAGTTCACTTACTTCCAGCAGTCGGGTGGAGTGGACCTGGAACCCATCAGCGTCGAGCTGACCTACGGTCTCGAGCGCATCGCCGCGTTCCTCCAAAATGTCGAGGACGTTTACCAAATAAAGTGGAACAAGAACGTGACCTTCGGCGACATGCGCCGGGCGGAGGAATTGGAGTTTTCCGTGTACGATTTCGAGAAGGCGGACCCCGAGGTTTGCCGCAAAGTCCTCGACCTCTACGAGGGCGAAGCCACGCGACTGCTCAGCGAGTATCCTAGAGCTAAAGCACAAGTAGAATCTAAATTGAAAGAGGAAGATATGGACAATATAGAAAGTATAGCTTTAACGAAGAATCGCTTCCCCTTGCGCAAGGTTTATGACCTAACTTTGAAGTGCTCCCACCTGTTCAACATCCTCGACGCGCGCGGCGCCATCAGCGTGACCGAGCGGGTGGCCCTGATCGCCCGCGTGCGCAAGTTGGCATGCGAGGTCGCCGCCATTTACCTCGACCGGCAACCCGCCGCGGAGGTGACCGCGTGAAACACCCGGAAACTGGAAACTGGAAACTAGAAACTGGAAGTTTGAAACTGGAAACTGGAAATTCGAAACTAGAAACTAGAAACTGGAAACTCGAAACTGGCAGTTCAGTGGTTGTCGAAGAGCAATCGTCAATCATCGTCGAGGAGCAATCGGCAATCGAAAATCGACAATCGGCAATTCCAGAAGAGAGCCAATCACCAATCATCAATCACCAATCGCCAATGATTCTGCCCCTGCTGCTTGAGGTCGGCTGCGAAGAAATCCCCGCGCGCTTTCTGCGCGATGCGGAAAAAGGGTTGGGGGAGCGCGTTCTTGCCGCCGTGCGCGAAGCCCGGTTGTTGCCTCAATCTCCAATCACCAATCACCAATCGCCAATAGGGACTTATTCGACTCCCCGCCGCCTTGTGGTCCATGTTCCGGCGTTGTTGACGCAGCAGCCGGATAAGGTTGAAGAGATCCTCGGGCCGCCCGTCAAAGTCTCGGTCGATGCGGAAGGGAATTACACGCGCGCGGCAGTAAGCTTCGCGCAAAAGAACTCCGTCGGCGTGGAAGAGCTGGCCCGGACAATGACGCCAAAAGGGGAATATCTGTCCCTGCGGAAAACCACTCAGGGACGGCCGGCGATCGAGATCCTGCCCGAGATTTTGCCCGGCGCCATACTCGGCTTGACTTTCCCCAAGAGCATGTATTGGACGGCAAAGTCGGCGCCCCGCTTCGTAAGGCCTATCCGTTGGGTAGTTTGCCTTCTAGGAGAAGGGAAGAACGCCGCCACGGTCGAATTCCAATTCCTGGGGGTCAAATCCGGTGATTTCACCCTTGGGCATCGGGCCAAATCCCGCAAATCGATACTCGTGACTGGCTTCAAGGATTACATTCGAGAACTTAAGCAAGACCTTGTAGAAGTTGACTATGATCGACGCAAGGAACGCGTCATCGAAGAAGCAAAGGCGGTAGTTAACGAGAGTGCCGGCAAGATCATCCCGGATGAGTGGCTGGCGGACTGGATTGCCAATTCCACCGAGTGGCCCCGCCCCATGCTTGGGAGATTTGATGAGCGTTTCCTACATTTGCCCCGCGAGATCCTGATCACCGTGATGCGCGACTACCAAAGATACTTTGCCGTGGAGGACGAACACGGAAACCTGCGCCCGCATTTCGTCGCGGTCCTCAACATGGACTCGGACGAGAAGGGACTGATTCGCCAGGGACACGAGCGCGTGCTCACGGCGCGCTTCCGCGACGCCGAGTTCTTCTGGAGCGCTGACCAGAAGCTGCCCCTGCGCGACCGGATTCCGCTGCTGGATAAGGTGACCTACCAGGCCAAGCTTGGCAGCTATGGTGCTAAGATTCGACGGACGAAGTCAATAGCTGAAAACCTCTGCGCAACACTTGACGCAGCAGGCACCTTGAAACGCGGCCAAGCCGAGCACGTGTTGCGGGCAGTGGATCTCTGCAAATGCGACCTGACCACGCAGATGGTGCAAGAATTCACGGAGCTACAAGGCATCGTGGGCGGGCTCTACGCCAGAGCACAGGGGGAACCCGACGAAGTCGCCGTCGCCATCTACGATCATTACCTTCCCATGGGGGCGGAGGGAGCGTCACCGCGCACCTTGATCGGCGCGTTGGTGTCGCTAGCGGACAAAGTCGATACTGTGGTAGGAGGCTTTGTGGCGGGTCTGGAACCGACAGGCTCACGTGACCCGTTCGCTCTACGGCGGGCAGGAAATGGGATAATTAAAGTTATAATTGAATTTAATCTACCTATCTATATAATAAGTTTAGCTATGGCTGCACTGATTGCGTATGGGAGAGATTTGCACGGCGCTCTTGATCCCATTGCGAATTTTCTCCGTGAACGCATGAAATTTTACCTTGAGACTGTTGCGGCGTGCCGCCACGATACTATCAGGGCGATAATTGCCATTAATTCGGATGACCCGGTGGAGATACTCAAGCGCGCTCGCGCGGTAGAGAAGATCAGGGATACTGATGACTATCTGGCCCTCGCTGCAGCAGCTAAACGAACGAGGAATATCCTTCGGAAATCGGCTTCCGGGGAAGAATACTTCAGGGGAACTCTCAACCCAGACTTGTTCCAAGAGGAAGCTGAAGTTGACCTATACAAGGCATACGCCTCAATCTTTGATTCTGCAACTGGGGAGGGCATCATTGCTCAAGATTACGAGACAATTCTGACTTTGACTGCACGGTTGCGGTCGGTGATCGATAGGTTTTTCGATCAAGTTTTGGTAATGGACGAAGATCCGGCGATACGAAAGAATCGCCTGCTATTGTTGGCGCTTTTGGACAAGCAAGTCTTTTCTCGTGTCGCTGATCTTTCTGAGATTGGAAGCAATGTCGACGCGTCGACATTGACACGCGGGTCGTAGCGCGGGCGTCCCGCCCGCTGGGGCGTGGGCATCCTGCCCGCGCCATTCGCGAGAGCGAGACGCTCTCGCCCCAGCGGGCGGGACGCCCGCGCTACGACACTATGCCTATGATAAAGCAACGCTTCCAACCCCGATTTGGCGAGGTCACGATTCGCGACCGAGGGCGTTTGCCCCACTGGGAATCCGAAGGCGCCACTTACTTTGTGACCTTTCGCTTGGGCGATTCGCTCCCAGAATCCGTCCTGGTGTCGTACCAATTCGAGCGTCAAGATATCTTGCAGACGGCCAAACAACAAGGCCGGGAGATCAGTGCCACCGAACGTAAACGCCTGGATGAACTCTTTTCCGAGCGAGTTGACACCTACCTGGATGCCGGACAGTGGGCCTGCCACCTCGCCCAGCCTCCTGTTGCCGACATGGTGGCGGGCGCTCTCCAGTTCTTCGAGGGCCAGCGTTATCGCCAATTTGCCTGGTGCGTGATGCCGAACCACGTCCATGCCGTCTTCCGGCCTTTCCCCAGTTGGCCGCTCGAAAAGATCCTGCATTCGTGGAAGTCTTTCACCTCGAAAGAAGCCAACAAGCTCCTTGCCCAAGAAGGACAATTCTGGGAGCCGGAGTACTTCGATCGCCTGATCCGCAGCGAAGAGGAGTTCCAGCACTATATTGAGTACGTCGCGTCCAATCCTGAGAAGGCAGGGTTGAAGGGTTGGAAGTGGGTGTGGATGGCGCCGCACTTGAAGCGGGGCTGAAGCACGTAGCGCGGCGTCCCGCCCGCTGGGGCGTGGGCATCCTGCCCGCGCCATTCGCGAGAGCGGGACGCTCTCGCCCCAGCGGGCGGGACGCCCGCGCTACGACCCTACGCCCGCGCTACGTTCCGAGCGCTTTTGACCCTTGCAAAACCTGCGGAAATAGGCCAAAATGATAGGTCCTTCGCAAGTGATTAGGAATGGACTTTGAACTATCGACTATTAACTATCAACTGTGAACTTCCGTCTTTGAACTTTCGACTTTCAACTTTGAACTTTCAACCTCTGACATTGAACTCAAACCTACCAACTAAGCACGACCTATTCGAAAGGAGCAATCATGGAGAAGTACGTTTATTTTTTTGGAGGCGGTAAGGCCGACGGCCATGGCGCCATGAAAGACGTTCTGGGAGGCAAAGGCTCGGGCTTGGCGGAAATGACCAATGCCGGCCTGCCCGTCCCCCCCGGCTTTACCATTGTAACTTCCGCCTGTCGTCTCTACTTCCACGGCGGCAACAAGACCCCCGCTGAAATCCTGACGCAGAAGGACGAGGCGCTGGCAAAACTCGAGGCCTTGCTGGGCCAAAAGCTCGGCGACAAGCAGAACCCCTTGCTGGTATCGGTCCGCTCCGGCGCCAAGTTTTCCATGCCGGGAATGATGGACACCATCCTGAACCTGGGCATGAATGACACGGTGGTGGAGGTGATCGCCGCCAAGAGCGGCAACCCGCGCTTTGCCTACGATAGCTACCGGCGCTTCATCCAGATGTTCGGCAACGTGGTGATGGATGTACCCAAGGAGAAGTTCGAGCACGTTTTCGACGCCCAAAAGAAGCTCAGAAAGAGCAAACTTGACACCGATCTGACGGCCGACGACCTGAAGGCCGTTATCGCCGACTACAAGAAAGTCGTGCGCAAAGAGGCGGGTAAGGACTTCCCGCAGGACCCGCAGGTGCAATTGAATATGTCGATCGAGGCCGTGTTCCGCTCCTGGTACAACCCCCGCGCGGCAACCTATCGCCGCATGAACAAGATTTCCGACGACCTGGGCACGGCCGTGAACGTCCAGACCATGGTCTTTGGAAATATGGGCGATACCTCCGGCACCGGCGTGGGCTTTACGCGCAATCCGGCCACCGGCGCCAAGGAGTTTTACGGCGAGTACCTGATGAACGCCCAGGGCGAAGACGTAGTTTCGGGCGTACGGACGCCGATTCCGATCAACGAACTGGAAAAGATGATGCCCGAGGTTTACCACCAGCTTCGCGAAATCACCACGCGCCTCGAGCAGCATTACAAGGACGTGCAGGACTTCGAGTTCACGATTCAAGATGGCAAGCTCTACATGCTCCAGACCCGCAATGGCAAACGCACCGGGCCCGCGGCTGTGCGGATTGCCGTGGAGATGGTGAAAGAGGGCATTTTCAGCGAGAAGGATGCCTTGATGCGAGTGGAGCCCGAACAATTGAACCAGTTGCTCCATCCCGTCCTCGATGAGAGTAAGCCACTGAAAGTCATCGCCAAGGGCTTGCCGGCGTCGCCCGGAGCGGCCGTTGGACGCGTGGTCTTTACCGCCGATGACGCGGTGATCAAAGGGAAGTCCTCGCCGGTGGTTCTGGTGCGCGGCGAAACCGTCCCTGACGACATCCACGGCATGGAAGTGGCAGTAGGGATTCTCACCTCGCGCGGCGGCATGACCTCGCACGCCGCGGTTGTAACGCGCGGAATGGGCAAACCCTGCGTCGCGGGATGCGGTGAAGTGGAAGTGGACGAAAAGTCCAAAACCATCAAGGTCGGTTCGCTGGTGATCAAAGACGGCGACTGGATCTCGCTCGATGGTTCCACAGGCCGAGTGATCCTGGGCAAGACGGACTTGGTGGAGCCCGACCCGCATAGCGGCGTTTTTGCCGAGTTCATGAAGTGGGCGGACAAGGCGAGGGAACTGGGTGTGCGCGCGAACGCCGACATCCCGCGGGATGCCCTGAAAGCGGTGGAATTTGGAGCCGAAGGGATTGGCCTTTGCCGCACCGAGCACATGTTCTTTGCCAAGGAACGGCTGCCGTTCGTTCAGCAAATGATCATGGCCTGCAAGGAAACGACGGATCCCAAGGAAGCGGCCCTGTACCAGAAGCAACGGCGCGCCGCGCTATCGAAGCTCCTGCCGATGCAGCGCAAGGATTTTTACGGTCTCTTCAAGGCCATGAACGGATTGCCCGTAACCATCCGCACGCTCGACCCTCCACTGCACGAGTTCCTGCCCAAGAGGGAAGAGTTGATGGTGGAAATCGCGACCCTGGAAGTGACCAAGAAGAAGAGTCCTAAGATAAAAGAGCTCAAGAAGTTGCTGGAAGTGGTTGAAGGACTACATGAATTTAACCCCATGCTCGGCTTGCGCGGCTGCCGCTTGGGAATTATGTATCCTGAAATCACGGAGATGCAGGCGCGCGCCATTTTCGAAGCGGCCTGCGATTGCAAGAAGAAAAACATTGAAGCAAAACCTGAGGTAATGATTCCTCTTGTCGGAGATGTAAAGGAGTTAATCGCGCAGAAGGAAATCGTGAATCGCGTCGCGGCGGAGGTCTTCAAGAAGAAGGGCGTGAAAGTCGAGTATTTGGTGGGGACAATGATCGAGTTGCCGGCGGCAGCTTTGTCGGCAGGCGAGATCGCCCAGGAAGCGGAGTTCTTCAGCTTCGGCACCAACGACCTGACCCAAACGACTTTCGGGATTTCCCGTGACGACTGCGCCAAGATCATCAACGCTTACGTAAAGGCGAAGATCTGGTCGGCGGACCCCTTCGCGTGTCTTGATCCGAAGCGCGTGGGCCGCCTCCTGAAACTGGCCACCAAAGAAGGCCGCGAGACCCGCGAGAAGTTGAAGGTGGGAATCTGCGGCGAGCACGGTGGCGATCCCTCCTCGATCGAAATTTGCGCTGAGGCGGGGTTGAATTACGTGAGTTGTTCGCCCTACCGCGTGCCCATCGCGCGGCTGGCGGCGGCGCAGGCAGCCGTGAAGAAGCAGATGGAGAAGGCGTACACGACGGCGTAGGCGGGGGCTGTGGCATGGCCATCCTGGCCATGATGGTTGTACCTGGGCAGGATGCCCGTGCCACGTTTTGTGGCATGGGCCATTCGGCCCCTAGCTAAAGTATAGCTTTAACTATTGTCTTGAGGCCACGGATCTATATGGGGTTCGTGGCCTCGTCATTTTCCGGAGACGTCGCAGATCGGGTGAGGTGGTCGAAGAAGGGCAGTCGGCAATGGAGAAGAAGCGGGGAGCGGGGCTCTGCTGTCGCGCCCGCCGCGTTTTTCCCGTGTCGACGCGTCGACATTCCGAAGGGGAGTGGGATTCACAGTCTGGTTGGGCGCGCAGAGCTTTAGAGTGCGGCAGCTTGCTGCCGCTTTTTCTGGAGCCAGCTTGCTGGCGGCGAATCATGCACGCAGTCGAACGCCCGCGAGCAAGCTCGCTGGGAGGAAAGCGGCAGCAAGCTGCCGCACTCTAAAGTTTCGCCGGGACCAATTCTTGCCAACACGTGTTTCTCACCACGAGCTTCTGGGCAATGAATCCCGTTGTATCAATGGCGGGAGAAGCGTTAGGATACGCATGCATGAGAGATAGAAGCTGGAACCACGGAGCAAGTGCCAGCCATGAAGTCCGGATCACCCGAGGCTAAAGCAGCCACTGCCGGTCCCAGGCGCGCCAGCGGCGCGAGTCTGCCCAGCCGGGGCGGAATCCGATGAAGCCCGCTTATTACCAGGCGGGTCTCGCCACCTGTTTCCTGATCCTCTTGGCCGGCGCGACCTTGCAAACGCTGGCAGGCTCCGCCTTTCTCACCACCAAATCGTACAACGACTGGGGCAATGACGACGCCTACATTGGCTACCGCTACGCGGAAAACCTGGCGCACGGCCAGGGATTGGTCTTCAACCGCGGCGAGCGCGTGGAAGGCTATTCCGATTTCCTTTACGTGGTCCTGATGGCGCCGGCGTTTTGGCTGACCAGCCGGGACGGGGTGTATTTCTTCTCCGTAATGCTGAACTTCATTTTCGCTGCCGGCACGCTTTGGTTATTCACGGATTATCTCTGCCGTAAGCTGGGCAAGCCAAGCGCGCTAGCCGGCGGCCTGCTGTTTGCCCTGTGCCTGCCGCTCTGGGTGATCGTCGCCTCAGGCTTGGAAACATGCTTGGTGCTTCTGGTCACCTTGGCGATTTGGGTGAGCACGGAACGCGTGGCGGACGATCCCACGCCGCGTGACTTGGCGGCGCTCTGTGGACTGATCGTGCTCTCCCTCCTGGCCCGCGTGGATGGCTTCCTTGTTCCCGGAATTGTGGTCTTGTATTTATTGCTGAAACGGCGGGTGCGGCCAGCAATGGTCTGTGCCCTCGCGATGGTTGTGGCGCAGGGGATCTTCGAATTGTGGCGTTGGGCGTACTACCGAGCGCTGCTCCCCACCACCTATTACGTCAAGGTGGCGGGGCCCATGGCGGCCCGGCTGAGCCATGCTTGGGGCCAATTCAGCAAAATCAACTTCTTCGATGGCTTGCTGCCCTATACTCTGATCTTCATTTTCGCCGGGGTCGTGGTGGTCGCCCACGCCCTGAAGGGCTGGCGCGAGTTCACGGACCGGCTGAGCTTTGAGATTCTCTTCGCCCCCCTCTGGCTGGGTTACTGGTTTTACATCGGAGGCGATCACTTTTGGGACAGGTTCCTGGTGGTCCTGTTTCCCCTGGGGATTTACGCGGTCCTCACCTTTTGGGGCGAGAGCCTGAACCCCCGGATGGCGGTTTATGGGATCGTGCTGCTCGCTGCTCTCCAGGCGGGGCCGCCCTGGTTCATCGATCCCCGCTTTGACTATCGATTCGACAAGTATGACTGCTGGGTGGGGCTGGGGAAATTCCTGGGAGCCAATTACCAGGGGCGGAAACTTGCCATCGGGCCATTGGGCAAGATCCCCTTCTTCTCGGGTCTCTATTCGGAGGACATGATGGGCTTGGCAGACCCCGTCATCGCTCATATGCCGGTGGCCACCAACCACTATGAGCCGGGCCACATCAAATTCAACCCCGACTATTCCCTCTCGCTCCGGCCCGACCTGATTGTTTTGGAAATCTTCCCGAATCGTGACATGGGCCTGGGCATGAGCCGGACCAAGTACGAGGGGGCGGGCTATCATCTTGAGTATTTGGTGGACACCCGCCGGCCGCCCAGCCCGCAGCGCATCCTGGCGGTCCGAGGCCTGAGTGAAGCGGAGATTACGGGCTTTATCGCGAATGGCTACGAGTATGCCGTAGCGGCTCGAAACGATCTTCCCTAAAGGATAATGAGCATCAACCATGCACGCCAGGGATGCGCAACCCGCGTGGCAACGCTATCTGGCGGGCGACTCCCGTGGGGCGCGCGCCCTTGCGCCCGCTGCCATCCTTGCCGCGACCTTCCTTGCCTATGCTGGCGCGCTCGGCTTTGGGTTTGTGTTCGACGACACGGCAGGAATTGTCCGCAATGACTCCCTGCGCGCCTGGCATTACCTTCCGAGCTATTTCACCTCGCACGTGTGGAGCTTCCTGTATCCGCATTTGCTGTCAAATTACTATCGGCCATTGTTTCTCCTCTGGCTGCGCCTGAACGACGCGCTGTTTGGCCTGCACCCCTGGGGGTGGCACCTCACTTCGGTCGCGGCGCACATGGTGGTGACCTACCTCGTCTATTGTCTGGGATTCCGCTTGACGAGGGACGCCTGGATTGCTGGTTTCGCCGGGCTGATTTTCGGGCTCGATCCCGTCCACGTTGAGGCCGTCGCCTATGTTTCCGCCGTTCCGGAGCTGCTATCTGCTCTTTTCCTGCTGGCCGCAATGCTGGCTTGGCTGCGCACCCGCGAAGGCGGATCAAACTGGACCTGGCTGGCGGCTTTGATCCTTTATTCTGCCGCTTTGCTCTCGAAAGAAAGCGGCATGATGCTGCCCATCTTCATTGCGGTTTACGCCTGGATCTACGCGGCGGAAGCGGGCGAGGAAGTTGGCCTGGGCAAAAGGTTGGGTGCAGCACTCGGGGCCGCCGCTCCCTTTCTGGTCGTGACCCTCTTCTATGTGCCCCTGCGCATCTGGGCGCTCAAGGGTTTCGCCCACACTGTCACACCGGTTGATTTCCGAATGGAGATTTTAACTATCCCTTCAGTGATGATCTTCTACCTGCGTCTGCTGCTTTGGCCTGCCGGCTTGAGCTGCTACTACGACACTCCCTACATTTCCGCCGCCACGTTCCGCGGGTTCTTCTTGCCGCTCGCCGGGGTCCTCGTCGCGTTGGCCGTGTTGGCCGGGTGGTATTATTGGACGCGCCGCGCACGGCCCGCCGAAGCGCGCACCTTGGCTTTTGCGGCCATCTGGACGGCATGCGCGATCCTCCCGGTCCTCAACTTCCGGCTCTTGCCCGAGGGCGAAATCGCCCACGACCGTTACCTTTACCTCCCGACCGTGGGCTTTTCCATCTTAGTGGCGCTTGCGCTCGGCCAGGCACGCCGTGCTGGTGGATTTCGTTCACGGCCTGCCAGGGTGGCGGCGGGCGCGGTGGTGGCTTGCCTGCTCATGGGTATCGCCACAGTGCGTCAGAGCTTATTCTGGTCAGACGATCTTACGTTGAATTATCGGGCCCATGAGGTCGCTCCTCAAAACGTCTATGCGATGACCAGCCTGGCCGCGGCAGTGGCGGCACGAGGAATGGATGGCCCGGCCATGGTGCTCTACCAGCAGGCACTGGCCATGCAACCCCAATTCTGGCGGGCGAATGTCAACGTGGGATACCTCTATTACGCCCATGGAAATTATCCGGAAGCTGCCCGATTCTTTGGCAGGGCCTGCGCCGCCGACCCCACGGATGGCGATCAATTCCTCTACTTGGGGATGGCATTGATGCGAATGGGCCAACTTACCGACGCGGAAAAGGCTGCTCGCACGGCCTTGCTGGTCCGCCCAAAGGGGAAGAATTACCACCTTGGTTTGGGGATGGTCCTGAGGGGGGAAGGGAAACTTTCTGAGGCAAGGACGGAGGTTGCCGCCGAACTTGCTGAAGACCCGCAGAACGCGCAGGCCAAGACTCTGCTGAATGAAATCACCGGGCAGGTGGAAGGACCAGCCGGGAAGCCTGCTGGGGAGCAGCCATCCAAAGGACAGTCAACCGTTATAAAGTAAAACTTTAGAAATATAACTTAACATACACAATTACAATACAATATCGAATATTTCTTTACGCTTTTCACTCGTCACTGGTCACTGCCCTTACGTCTTGATGCGGAGCAGCAAATAGGCGCCGGCCAAGCCGAAGAGGATGTCGGGTGACCAGGCGGCCATCGCGGGGGGAAGTTGGCTCAGGTTGCCCATCGCTTCAAAGAGGCTGGAGGTGGACCAGTAAACGATCGCGATGCCGATGCTCAAAGCGATTCCCGTCAGGGCGCCCTTAGCGCCCATGGTGAACGAGAAGGGGATTCCGATGAGAGCGACGACGAAAGCGATGAGGGGATAGGAGAACTTGCGGTAGAACTGAACGGAAAGCCGGACCACGTCGAAGCCGCTTTGTCGGAGGTCGGCGATGTAGCGGCGCAACTCGAACACGCTCATTTGCTCCGAGGGTTTGACTTCCTTCTTGAAGTAGCTGGGTTCTTCCGTCAACTCCTTGAAGGTTGCCACAGAGAATCGCGTGTAGTTGGAATCTCGATCGCCGTTAATGTCGCGCGACCACCCATTCTCCAGGATCCAACTGTGGACCGATGCTTCCCAAACCGCGCGCGCCGCCTGCAATCGGCGGGTCATGCGGAAAGTGACGGGGTCGAATTCGAACACCGAGAGGTTGGCGAAAACATTCTGGTCAGAGTCAAAGAAAGTGTAGTTGTAAATACGGCTGGAGGTCCCAAAAATCCACTGGTGATCGGGTCGAAAGAAAGTCTGGGCGGGTTTGCCCTTAATTTGATTGCGGAAGCTATTTTGGCGCTGGTTGGTTTCCGGCAGCACCCGATCGGCAAAGAGGAACATGCCGCCGCTGAGCAGTGCGGCGACGGCCAGCACGGGAATCGACAGCCGGTAGAGGCTAATCCCTGCGGATTTGATGGCGACGACCTGGTTGGTTTTGGTGAGCAGCCCGAAGTTGACCAGGGTCGCCACCAGGATGCTGAGCGGCAGCATCAGGTAAATAACCTGGGGAAGGAGGTAGCTGTAATAATTCACCACCACACGGACGGGAACCTGATTGCGCACGATGTCGCCCAGCACCTGGAAGAAATCGAAGATAAGGTAGACTCCGCTGAAGGCGACGAGGAGAAGGCCAAAATAGAAGATCCAGCCGTTAAGTACGTAAATATCCAGGATCTGCAGGAATCGCCCGCCGACTTTTGCCGGCGCGGGAAGGGCGAGGGGCAGTTTTGAGATGCCGCGGCGAGCGCGCCATTCCTGCCACCGTTTGGTGATGTCCTCGAAGCCATCCTGGAGAAACATCATGCGAGTCCACACCCGGCCCAGGTTCGAGAGCATGATGATGCCGGCAAGGGCAAAGAGCGTGTTGGCCAGCCAGAGCCCGACGATCGGCGATACGCGCCCCTGCTTGGCAAAGCTCAGGCCAAAGGCCATCAGGATGTAGTACACGAAAAACAGCAGCAGGCTGAGCATCACGCCCAGGGACTTGCCTCCCTTGCGCGTGGAAATTCCCAGCGGGATGCCTACCAAAGCCAGAACGATGGCTGCCACAGGCAAGGCAAAACGGTAATGGAGCTCCACCAGGGCAGCCTGGCGCTCAGAGGGTTCGTGAACGTGCTGCCAAAGCTGGGTGAGGTTCAGGTACTGCGGCGCGCTGGGGGGCGCTCCTGTGCCGCGTTGATTGATGTCAAGGGAAATGTCCGTTCCCGTAAAGGAAGCAATGGAGTATTCATCCGCGCGCGCGGGGTCGTATTCGTGCGTGGTTCCGTCCTCAAGGTGCAGCACAAAGCGGTTGCGGGCTGCTTCGTTGACAAGCACTCCTCTTTCCGCTAACGTAACCCTGACCGCGTTGCGCTGGGTCATGTCGGCCAGGAAAACGCCGCGCAAGCATGCCCGCGAGCCGGTCACATCCTCGAGGTATAGCAACCGGTCGGGGAACCGCTCAATGAACACGCGCGGCTGAATCTCGTAGGGGACTTGGCTGGCTTCCAGCCCAGCTTCCATGCGGCTCATCTTGCGGGCGGCTTGGGGGGCAAGAGACAACTCCATCCAGAGGGTCACGGCCCAGCCGGACACGGCCAGGAGCATGACGGGCCGAACAAAAGCGCCAATTCCAATCCCGGAGGCGCGCGCCGCAATGACCTCACCGTCGGCAGCCATGCGGCTCAGCCCAATGAGCGTCCCCACCATTACGGCCAGGGGGATGGTCATCATTAGGATTTTGGGTACAGGCAAAAGGAACAGCGTCGCCATGTCACGCAAGGGAACGTTGTGCCGTACGACCAGCTCCAGAAGGTCGCCCAACTGGCGGATGAAGATCACGAAGGTGAAGACCAGCAGCCCAATCAGCGAGTGGGAGAAAACTTCCTTCAGGATGTAGCGGGTAAGAATCCGCATAAGTTCAAACCGGGGATGCGGCTCGCGGGTTCTTCCCACCGGTAAACAAACGCGCCGCCCTACTGCATGCTAGCACACCGATTTCAACGGCGTAAAGGAATTGACCTCTAGATTCATGCCTCCAACCTACCTCATGCTCCTTTGGCACATGCACCAGCCCTTCTACAAGGACCTGGCGGAAGACGTTTACACCATGCCCTGGGTGCGTTTGCATTGCCTGAAGGATTACTACGGCATGGTCGCGATGATGCGGGAATTCCCCACCTTCCATGCGACTTTCAATATGGTACCCTCGCTCGCTTTGCAGATTGAGGATTATGCCCGCGACAAGGCACGTGAGCCCGCTTACGACCTCGCCTTCAAGCCGGTTAATAACCTGACTCCCGCCGAGCGCCAGACCCTGCTGGTATCCGCCTTTCAAATTAACTACGACAATCTGGTCAACCGTTATCCGCGATTTCGCGAGTTGTGGGAGAAAGCACAGAAATCCGGCGTAGCAACGGCGGCAAAGGCGTTTACACCTCAAGAAATAGTCGACCTTCAGGTGCTCTCGCAGGTGGCTTGGTTCGACGAGATTTTCCTCGCGGGCGATCCCGATGTCGTACGCCTTGTGAAGAAAGAAAGGGGTTACAGCGAAAGCGATAAAGCCCTTGTTCGTAAGAAAGAACTGGAATTATTCAAGGTAACACTGGAAGAATACCGTAAGGCCGCCGAGCGCGGCCAAATCGAGATTTCCACTTCCCCTTTTTACCACCCCATCCTGCCTCTTCTCTGCGACACAGCCGTCGCGCAGGAATCGCACCCGGGAGTGAAGTTACCACTTCGTCGCTTCCGCCATCCGGAGGATGCGCGCGACCAGTTGCGCGGAGCGCTCGAGCTGCACGAGCGGGTCTTTGGCCGCCGGCCCCACGGGTTGTGGCCGAGCGAAGGCAGCGTTTCCGACGAGGTCCTGCGCTTGGCTGCGGAGGAGGGCTTCATCTGGGCGGCGACGGACGAAGGGGTGCTGGCGCGCAGCAAGCAAATGAATCTCTACCGGCGCGGCGACGGCACCCTCCAGGGCGGGGAAGAACTCTATCGCCCGCAAGCTCTCGCGACCGGGGGCAAACCCATCTCCCTCTTCTTCCGTGACCACCAGCTTTCCGATTTGATTGGCTTTGTCTACTCCCGCATTGACCCCCAGGCGGCCGCGGCGGACCTGCACCAGCGCATCAAAGCGACCGGGCGAAGCACCGGCCAGCGGCCGGCGGTGGTTTCCGTAATCTTGGACGGCGAAAATGCCTGGGAGTATTTCCCAGGCAACGGGCGCGAATTCCTCAAGGCCTTTTACCGCCGCATCGCGGCAGACCCGGACCTTCGCGCGGTGACCGCTAGTGAGGCGCTGAAGGTCACCGAACAAGGCACCCTCACGCACATCGTTCCCGGCTCGTGGATCAACGCCAACTATGACGTCTGGATTGGCGCCGATGAGGACAATCGCGCCTGGGACCTCCTCAGCGAGGCTCGTGATTTCTATGCGCAGCGCGCCTCGAGCCCCAAGGTCAAGCCGGAAGACCGCCGCTTGGCGCAGCAAGAACTATGGGTGGCGGAGGGCAGCGACTGGTGCTGGTGGTACGGGCCCGAGCACTCGACTGCCAATGACGAAGACTTCGACCTGCTTTACCGCAAGCACCTGAGCAACATCTACCATCTGCTCGGGGGATCGCCCACTGATGAGCTGGCCGCGCCCATCAAGCAACCTCGCGTGCACGCCCTAACCGTGGCCCCCTCGGCACAGATTCATCCCAAGATTGATGGCCGGGTCACAACCTATTTCGAGTGGATGGGGGCGGGCATTTGCCAGCCGGACTACCGCTCCGGCTCGATGCATGGTGTTGCCCAGATTGTTGAGGCTCTGTACTACGGCTACAGCGACAAGGCGGTCTATCTGCGGTTGGACCTGGGCGAAACCTTTCTTCACGATCATCCCGATTTCGAAATCCGCGTGAATATTAATGGCGCGAGCCGTGCCCGTCTGCACGCAGCGATCAGCGGGGAGAGCGTGAAAGCCGTGGAGTTTTGGAAGGGAGGGGAATCGCTGCCCGTCCCGCAAGGTACCGGCGACCAGGTGAAAGTGGCATTTTCCAAGGTCTTCGAACTCCGGCTTGCCTACACTATTCTGGGCGTTTCGCCACATGAGCGGATCAGTGTTCAAGGTTCTATCTGGCTGGATGGCCTGCCCCTCCAGGTCCTCCCGCAGGAAGGCTGGCTGGCTCTTGAGTTGACGGAAGATTTGACGAGCTGGTGAGGCAATACTAAAGTTTGAATTGCTTGTTTTGGAAATAAGGCCTCAGTGGCCAGTTGTCAGTACCCGCCTCAACTCTGCTCCTTTATTTACTCCCCACTGTCGACGCGTCGACAAAGCGACCGGATTTGAGTTCGATACCGCAAACGGGCCTTCATCCCGGCAAAGCCCTTCACGCAAGACCATATCAGCAATAAGGTGCGGAATGGATTAGGAGACAAGTCGGACGCGAAGTTCATTGAGCAGCGCGGAATTGATTTCGTCCCGTTTGGGGATTTTGCCAAAGCCTCAATGCCGTCGGCGCGACCGTGCCACGCAGACTCATTGCCCCGCTCGTCCGATTCCGCCGTACTTCTCCAGCCATTTCAACTCTTCGCGCACCTTGATCTTGCCGTGCCACGGGTTCTTGGCGAGCCCGTGTCCTTCGCCGGGAAAAACGAGCAGGCGGGTGGGGATGTGCCGGGTGTAGAGGGCGCGTTCGAGCAGGTAGTCCTCACCAACGTAGACGCGGATATCCTCCGCGCCGGCGACGATGTGGGTGGGCGTCGTGACCTTGCCGATTTGCCAGAGGGCAGCCTCCGCATTGTAATTGGGTTCTGCTTCCCAGGGAAGGCCGCCGAGGAAGTAGGCGTCGTCATAGGGACTGTCGTCGTTGCCCCAGTTGGCGACGTGCTCGATTGCCCCGGCACCGGTGACGGCCGCCTTGAAGCGCGTGGTCTGGGTAATAAGCCAGTCGGTCATGTAGCCGCCAAAGCTGTAGCCGCCCACGGTGAGGTGTTCAGGATCGGCCAGGCCGTCCTTCACGAGCGCGTCGACGCCCTCCAGGATGTCCTTGCCGGGGCGCGAAACGATATGGGGAATGACGCCCAACGCGAAGGCATCGCCATAGCCCACCGAGCCGCGATAGTTGGGCTCGAAAACCAGCCATCCCTGGGTGGCGGCGAGCGCCGCCCACTGGTACCAGTCGGCCTCGAAGTGATTGCCGTCGGCGTCCTCGGGCCCGCCGTGAATGAAGGTGAACATGGGAAGATGCGGTACCTCGAACTTGCCGGGCGGGTAGATCAGCATGCCTTCCACGGTAGAGCCGTCGTCTGCCGTCCAGCGATAGGGCTTGCCCTGCGGCAGTTCGCGCTCCGTGAAAAGCTGGTTGAAGGCCGTGATGGGACGCGGCTGCGCGAGGCGGTCGAGCCCGTCAGCGAGGTAGACCTCAGGCGGGCGCTGGAGCGACGAATAGACGAACGCCACATGGCTGGAATGCCGGGCGGTGGAGAGATTCCCGTACGCGCCCGCCCAACCGGGCCGCCGGGCCAGATCGGCACCGGCACTTGGCCCGACGTAGGGCTCGACCTCGGTGCCGAGCATTCCGGCCACGAACACGCCCCCGTCCGGGGTGACCGTGAAGTCGTTCACCGAGCCGTTAAAATTTAACCCCCAGCGTGCGGCCCGCGCGGCGCTGCTCCCCCCGCTGGTTTTGCCAGCGGCAGCATCCACGGCGTAGATCCGCCTTTGCGGGTCCTGGTAGGGACCTTCGGGCGCACCGTTGCTATAAATGAAAAAAATGCGCCGGCTGTCGGGGGACCATTGGACTTCCGAGGTGATATCCTGGGTTTGCAGGGCGAGGCGCAGCGCGGCGTTGCTCGGGGCGGGCAGATCAAGGGTGTAAATGCCATAGGGTTCACGAGACTCCCCGCGCTCCGAGCGCGATTTGGTGGCGAGCGAGAGTTGGCTTCCGTCTGGCGAAGCGGCCATCTGGCTGACGCGGTAAGGGGCGGAGGTGAGTTTGACCGGCTCCTTGGCCTTTGCCGGCGAGGCCGCTACGGCCCCATTCTCAGTCATGATGGAGGCTACATCGACGCTAAAGAGCGTGTCGCCGCGTTCCGCCTCGCGGTAACGGTTCACGTCGTTCCACTCCTTCTTGTTCGCCTCCTTCTGCTCCTTGGTCCACGGATCGCGGGTGGCGAAGAAAATCAGCCGTGAGTCTGCCGACCAGGTAAAGGCGTGAACTTCCTCGTCGCCGAAAGTCACAGGGAAGGCCTCGCCGCCGCCGAGGGAGATCGCGTACACCTGGGTGATGCCCTTGGGGGATTCTTCGTCGTCGGCGTCCTCCGGTCCCTTGCCTTCCGCCCCCGGCGCCGGGCGGTCAGAGAGAAACGCGATCCACTCGCCGTCGGGCGACCACTGCGGATCGCTATCATGGCCGGACCGCGTAAATTGCACGAGGCGGCCCGATTGCCCCCCGCCCGAGTCGCGGTATAGCCACAGGTCACTACGAAAGCGGTTGGCGGCCCAATCGGGACGCGTGGTTGCAACCGCCACGGACTGGCCGTCGGGCGAGATGTGCACGGAGCTCAGGTCCACTGCATTGAAGAAGTCGTCGAGGGTGAGCGGCGGTTTGGCGCCGCGCACCACCGGTACGAAAGCGCAAAACGCCGCGACGATATATATCACTGAGGACGAAAAGAGTTTTCGCATGATGCTCCTTATCCCCTCATTCTAACGGTTAATTAAGTCTTTTATATCAGTAGAATGAATTACATTTTATCGAGTTAAACCTTAGATTTATCTGCCTAACCCCAAGGGTCAGCTACCTGGACCAATGAAATCTGGAACTACCACATCGACCGGGGAGGCGCCGACGGGCACGGTAGTGATGAGGACGGAGCGATCGTTGCTCAAGCTGGTGGGGTCCGCGCGTAAGACGGCGAGGCTGGAGGCGGCGCGGTCCGCGACCACCAGAAGCCGCTCATCCGGCGTCATGGCCAGCGCGCGCGGCTCGAGTCCCACGTGGGGTGAGGCCAGCACCGCCCGATTCTGAACATCCAGGGCCAGCACCGATCCAACCCCCGCATTGGCGATAAAAAGCACACTCATATCCTGCCGAAAAACCCCCGCCGCCGGACTGACGCCGAGGGGAAAAGTCTGCTCCAGGTTGTCGTGGAAGGCGTCGACAATGACCAGGGTGGACGACTGGGCGGCGAGGACAAAAATTTCGCCACCGTCGGGCTTCAGCAACAGGGCAGTGGGGCGGACGCCAATTTCAATGTGCGAAAGCAGCTTCCGCGTGGCCACGTCGGCGACGGAGATCTTCTCCTCACCCGTGTCCGCAACGAATACTTTCGAATTGTCCGGCAGGATCACCATGGGGCCGGGGGACTTGCCAACCTCGACAGTCCCCAGAGGCGCGCGCGTCGCAGTGCTGATGAAGGTGAGCAGGCTGGGGTTCTCGGAAGCGGCCACCAGTGTTTTCCCGTCGGGAGAGAGGATGAGGTCTCGCAACGTCCCTCCCAGGTGAAGGCGGAAGGCAACCTTGGGGATGGCGTTTTCCGGGGAATTGCGCGTGCCGCCCTCGCAATCCAGAAAAACCAATTCGTGATCCGCCGGGTCGAGGACGTAGGCGGTGCGGCCATCATGCGAGAATTCCAGGTCTTTGGCGCTCCGACCCACATCGAGCGTGGTGACAACGTGAAGTTGAGGGAAGGCCGCAACGCTGATCTTGCCGGGGGCGGACACCACATAAAGCTGATGGGCACCCGGACGTACGCGCACCCGCTCCGGCTGCGGCGAAACCTGAAGGGAAGCCGTGACGTGGAAGTCCGCTAGGTTAACCGCTGCCAGGGTTGAGCTCTGACTGTTCACGACATACGCAATGTAGGGTTTCAATGGGACTTGCGAGCGGCATGCGACCAACGCGGGGAGATAGGCAGTTAGGCAGATAGGCAGTAGGAAAAGCCCCCACCTGCCTATCTGCCTACTTGCCCACCTGCCTGTTCGCCTCTTGTTAGCGAACATGGCCCACGGTCCTTCCCAGCACTCCGCCAATGGCGGTGACCTGCTCCACCAGTGTCTCAAACTGCTCGGGGAAGAGTGACTGGTAGCCATCGGAAACGGCACGGTCAGGATCGGGGTGGACTTCCACGATCAGGCCATCTGCCCCCACCGCCACCGCCGCCCGGGCCAGGGGAATCACGTTGTCGCGCCTGCCCGTTCCGTGGCTGGGATCGGCGATGATGGGCAGGTGCGAAAGGCGTTTCACCGCCGGAATTACGCTGAGGTCCAGGGTATTGCGCGAGTGGTCGGCAAAGGTGCGCACGCCGCGCTCGCACAGAATGACGTTGTAGTTCCCCTCCGCCAGGACGTATTCCGCCGCCATCAGGAATTCGTCCAGCGTGGCCGACATGCCGCGCTTGAGCAGAACCGGTAGCTTCGAGCGGCCCACCCGCTTCAGCAGGGAAAAGTTCTGCATGTTGCGGGCGCCCACTTGCAGCACATCGGCGTATTTTTCCACCAGATCGCAGTTTTCCGGATCGATGGTTTCCGTAACGATCAGCAGGCCGTACTCGCTTCGGATTTCCGTCAGGATTTTCAGGCCTTCTTCTCCCATGCCTTGAAAACTGTACGGGGAAGTGCGCGGCTTGAACGCGCCACCGCGAAAGAGGCGCGCTCCGGCTTTGCGAACATGGGCGGCCGCGGCCCGAGCCTGCTCGCGGCTCTCTATGGCGCACGGTCCGGCGATGATGGCCAGTTCTTTCCCCCCAATGGACACGCCCCCACTCGCCGGGCCAATGTGAATCAGCGAGTCCTCACTTTTGACCTCACGGCTCACGAGCTTGAACGGTTTGGAGACACGAATGGCCTCGGCGACGCCGGGCAGGCTTTCGAATTCCTCCGGCTCGAGCGGGCCGGGATTGCCGGTAATGCCGATTGCCGTCCGCTGCGCACCGGGCATCGGATGGGCGCGGTAGCCCATGGACGCGACCTTCTCGCACACGCGGCGGACCTCGTCCTGGCTCGCCTGCGGCTTCATGACAATCAGCATGGAAACTTCCCCCGTGCGCGCGCTAACCCGCGCAGCTCGATAGTAGTCTAATTCAGTGGGGCGTTCTCTGACAATGATTTGAGGGCGATTTGATTTGAGGGCGATTCCAGCGTCTGAATCTACCGGCCGAAAGGGCAATCCCTGCTGGAATTCGCCGGCGCTCCTTGATAGCATGACACGGTTTGCCTGCGGCTTTGCTTGGTTCTGGCGGCCATCTTGATTCTTGCGAGGTGCTCTCTCTATGCGTTCCTGGAAGGTGTGGCTTGCTTTGGTTTCACTATCACTGGCGTCTCTGGTTATGGTGGCGTCACCCGTGGTGTCCGAGCACGGTATTGACGCCGCTAATTTGGATCGAACTTGCGCCCCCTGCAAGGACTTCAACCAATTCGCCAATGGCGGCTGGATGGCGAAAAACCCGATTCCTCCCGCCTATCCGAGCTGGGGAGTCGATAATGAGGTCACCGAGCGTAACCGAAATATTCTCCATGAGATTCTGGAAGACGCGGCCAAGGACATTGCGGCCCCGCACGGAAGCATCGAACAGAAAATCGGTGATTACTACGCCACATGCATGGACACCCCGAAGATCGACAGCGAAGGTTTGAAGCCCTTGCAGCCCGAGCTTGACCGCATCCAGCAGATTGGGGATATCGCCGGCTTGCAGGCTGAGATCGTACACCTCCAGAACATCGGAGTTGACGCATTCTTTCAGGTGGTTTCAACGCAGGATTTCAAGGACAGCACCCAGGTGACGGGGGGCGTGGACCAGGGCGGACTGGGTTTGCCGGACCGCGACTACTATACGCGCGATGACCCCAAATCCAAGGAGCAGCGCGACGAGTACCAGAAGCACGTCGCAAAAATGTTTGAATTGATGGGTGACCCGGCCGCAACCGCCGGGACCGAAGCCCAAAGCGTGATGGACCTGGAGACGCAACTCGCCAAGTCGTCCCAGACGGAGGTGGAGCGGCGCGACCCTAAGAACCTTTATCACCGTATGCCGCAAGCGGGCCTCAAGACCCTGGCCCCGAGTTTCCCCTGGGAGGACTATTTCTCCGCGGTGGGGCTTGGCGGCAAGGGCGATGTCAATGTGACTGCCCCGGACTTCTTCAAGGAAATGGGGAAGATGATTTCCGCGCAGCCGATTCCCAATTGGAAGATTTACCTTCGCTGGCACCTGATTAACGCCGCGGCGCCCAGTTTGTCCACGCCGTTTGTGGATGAGGACTTTCACTTCAAGGGGATGGTCCTGACCGGCACGAAAGAAATTCTGCCGCGTTGGAAGCGCTGCGTGAGATCCACCGACCGTGCCCTGGGTGAGGCGTTGGGGCAGGTGTATGTGAAGAAAGCCTTCCCACCGGAGGCCAAAACTCGCGCCCTGGCCATGGTGAAAAACCTGGAGGCTGCACTGAGTGATGACCTTCGCCAGCTTCCCTGGATGAGCGAGGCCACCCGCCAGCAAGCGCTGATTAAGCTTGCGGCCATTAACAACAAGATCGGTTACCCCGACAAGTGGCGCGATTATTCCGCGTTGGACATTCAACGCGGGTCCTATGTGGAAAACGTGTTTCGCGCCGACGGGTTTGAATTCCATCGCGATTTGAATAAAGTTGGCAAGCCCGTGGACCGTAACGAATGGGGGATGAGCCCGCCTACTGTGAATGCCTACTATGATCCCCAGTTGAACGAGATCGTTTTTCCCGCCGGGATTTTGCAACCCCCCTTCTTTGATTTTCAGGCGGATGACGCCCACAACTATGGCGCCATGGGAGCCATTATCGGCCATGAGATGACCCACGGATTCGACGATGAAGGAAGCCAGTTCGATGCGCATGGCAATATGAAGAACTGGTGGACGCCTGACGACCAGAAGAATTTCGACGCGCGGGGCGCATGCGTCGCCAGTCAATTTGATGGATTTTTTGTGGAAGATAAACTCCACGAAAACGGCAAGCTCGTTGAGGGCGAAAGCATCGCGGACCTCGGCGGCCTCGCCATCTCCTATGCCGCTTACCACAAGTCTTTGGAGGGCAAGCCCCAGCCGCAGGATGTTGACGGCTTCAGCGCGGACCAGCGCTTCTTCATTGCGTATGCGCAGAGTTGGGAAGAGAATATGCGTCCGGAATACGCTCGGATGCTGACCAACGTGGACCCGCACCCGCTGCCGAAATTCCGCGTTATCGGGCCGGTTTCAAATCTGCCTGCCTTCGCCAAAGCGTTCGAGTGCAAGGCGGGGGACCCCATGGTGCGTCCGCCTGGTGAGCGTTGTACGATTTGGTGAGGGGGGAAGTCGAAGAGTTGAAAAGTCGAAGAGTCGAAGAGTTGAAGCGTCATCGGGGTGGCTCTCGGACCACCCCTAGCGTCTACTCCTTTCTGCCTTCCGCCTTCCGTCCCCCGTTTACCGTCTACCGTCTACCGTCTACCGTTTCCTGTCTACTTCTTTGCTCCCACCATCAAGCTCGATGGTCCCGGCAGGCGAATGTGCCGCACCTCTTGGAATCCCGCCTCTTGTAACCACGCACTGTACTCTTCGTAGCTGTATGTGCTGCCGGCGGGAGTTCCGACCAGCATATTGAGAGCGAAGAGCGCGGCCTGCTTGGGTGCGGCCTTGTCCGGTTCCAGGATGAAGTCCTGGATCACGACGCGGCCGTTGGGATCGAGGGCTGCAAAACACCGTCGGAGCAGATACTGATTCTCTTCCGGACTCAGCATGTGGCAAATGGCAGAGGCCAAGACCAGGGTAAAGCCTTTGCCCAGAGCGTCGTGCCGCAGATCCCCCGCAATCGTCTCGACACGGCCCGCCAAGCCCGCCGCATTGATATGGCGCTGGGCGATGGGGAGCACGGTCGGCAAATCGAGCACCGTCGCATGCAGCTTTTCATGGGCCTGGGCGAAGGCGATGGAGTACGCCGCCGAGCCTCCACCCACGTCCAGCAAACGTTCGTCGGCAGCCGCGCCGACGGCCTGCACCACCAGCGGCGCGCGCTCTGCCGCGTTGCGATGCATGGCGGTGATGAAGGGTTCTGTCCAGTCGTCGCCGCGCGCTGCCATTTCCTGGTGGCCCACCGCCGTGCCCGCGCGCACGCACTCCGTCAGATTGGACCAACGATGCCAAATGTTCGCGGTGTGGATCAGCCCGGCGCGGGCGTTGTCCTCGGAGCCGGCCGCGAAATAGCGGGCCGTCGTGGGAGTATTGCGGAAAACTCCTCGCTGCTTCGCCAGCATACCCATGGCTGCTAGCGCGTTCAGCAGCATTTCCGTAGCGCGCGTGTGGGTCGAGATTTTCTGCGCAACCTCCTCTGCCGTTGCGCCACCGCCCACGGCGGTGAAAATGTCGAGTTCCAGGGCCGTCAGCAGCGCGCGGCTCTCCATGTAGCCACGCAGGGTTTGGTTCAAGTCATCCGGCAGGACGCCGGAGGTTTCCTTGGCCCGCTGCGCCGCCATGAATTTGGCCCGATTCGATAGGATTTCCGCGCGCAGCGCGGCCTGGTCGCGATTCGCGAGGCGTTCCACCGGCTGGCCCTTTATAAAATGCGACTCGACCAGTTCGCGAACGTCTTCCGGCCGAACTCCCGAGTACCAGACGCCCTCGGGGTAGACCACCAGGTTGGGGCCGCGCTCGCAAAGGCCCAGCGAGCCGCAGGTCGTGATCTGAACTTCGTCCAAGAGCCCGCGCGCCGCCACTTCCTTGCGCAAGGCGTTGATAGTTTGCGCCGACCCTCGCGCCGGGCAGCAGGGAACTCCCTCAGGTTTCTTTTGATCGCAAATGAAAACGTGATAATGAAAAGGTTGCATGATGACCTCTCAGGTTGATCACTCAAATTGGGCGCGCCGCCCCGCCGTGCCGGGTTCGCGTGGCAACATTCCCACTGCCAATCGGTCGAGAAGTATACCGCCGTTTGGGTACGAAGAGAGGGGTGATATAATGACGTTATGCCGGTCGATACTCGCCTGACCTACGAAGACTTCTGCCTTCTGCCGAACAACGGCAAAAGGTATGAGATTGTTGAAGGAGATCTGTTTGTGACCCCTGCCCCGCGCAGATTGCATCAACGAATTGTGACCCGACTGACGCGCTTCCTTTCCGGATTCGTAGAAGACCGCAGGTTGGGGGAAGTCTATGTGTCGCCGTTTGACGTGGTGTTTTCCCCCTTTGATGTCGTTGAGCCCGACTTGGTTTACGTTTCAAAAGCACGCGAGTCAGTTTTGACAGAAATGAACGCTCAGGGTGCTCCCGACTTGGTTGTCGAAGTCCTCTCCGAAACCACTGAGAAAATCGATCGGACTATCAAGCTGAAACTGTACGGGAAATTCGGTGTCCAGGAGTATTGGATTATCGATCCTCACGGCCCTTCGGCGGAAATCTACCGGCGCGGGGAAGAGGGATTGACGCTTGTTGCCAAACTCTCCGCAGAGGAAGCCCTAACCTCGCCCATATTGACGGGATTCAGTGTGCCCCTCCGCAAACTCACGGAGTAATTGTTAGTACAACTTTTCCCTTGACAACGACTCCGGCGTTATGCTTGTGCTTAGTTGCACTGATAAGCGATATATGATATAAAGGGCGCATGCCAAGAACTGCGCCCGCAGTTAGTTGTGGTCCGGAGGATCGGCAAGAGCTGGAACGGTTGGCCGCGAGCCGGACCG
>JBEKLF010000048.1:0-39514 GCA_050010335.1 Terriglobia bacterium | reverse complement strand
GGCTCTGCCTTGACCGAGCTCTCGACCACCATTCGAATGGCCTCGATTTCCGCGCTCGAAATGCTCGCCGGTTCCCCTCCGAATCCCACCACATTGTGAACGCCGGGCGTGGTAAGGACTGGGAGCCAATGAACGAGGGGCCCGCGGAGAAACACATAACACGGGAAGAGGGGGAGCGAAACTCGCTTCACCCGGTCTTTCCAATGGTGAGCGGTTGCATAGAGGGGCAGGAAAGCTTCAAGCCCTTTCCCCGTCAGGATTCGATGAACACACTTCTCATGCTGATGGCGAGTGTGAAGAGCGTACCAGCCATAGCGGGGGTCGTTGTCTCCTACCAGTGCCTCGCGATTGGTCATGGATCGAACACCTCCGCTGCCTGACTCAAGTGATTTAAGAGGATCCTCGCCGCCCTGACTTATGGGGGAAGATCATGACTACCTTGCCGGACATAGTCCGCTTTCCCTGACAGCAGTTGGCACTTTGACCGCTGTAGGAGATCAACTGAGGGGCTCGATAAAAATTGCCTCGTCTTTGCGAGTTCGCTCCCGGACGGGCGTTGGCGACCACAAACTCCTGAGCATTATCCCATCTGGCGACTTCCTCGCTCAGGACTAGAAACATCTATTATCAACGATACCACGGATTTTTCAAGACCCACACGAGGCAATATCTATCTTCGCATTGTGCGTGACCGGCCAATACGGCTTAATAAGGGAACATAAGTCCGACTTGAATGAGTACGTCCCCCCGAAGGGGGGGATTAGGAACCTCAAATGAACTCCATCATCCACAGATCTGGGGCAGCTCCTAGCATGCTTGATTCTACCTCCCAGTAATTGATGTTTCCGCCCGGCAGCTCATTAGGGTTTCATAGCGTGCGGACTGATTCACCAATTGCTGCCCTCCAACTCGGGGTCACAGATCTAATAGCCAAACCAAGCAGTAATACTCGGCATTATCTCTGTCCGGGCCGAGACTATTTGCTCAGAAAATGCGTACCTAGGCCAGAGTCATTGTCCACTTGACGCCTTCGCTCTCTCCCCAGAATTAAGTATCCCGGACATCCGCCGATAAAGGAATTGTGCGTGAGAACTCTGAACGCGTGCCCGCAAGGGCTTAGGGAAGCAAACGATTGCGCTCGGGGCTCCACGTCGGCGGTGGGTCTACATCCATTGCCGGACGGCGACGAGGGAAGTCTCTTCGAAAGACTCTCGCCGGATGCCTCAGGGAGACAATGATGACGCCTAATAGACGAGCATTCATTCTGGCGCTGGCGATGGGGCTCGGCTTGATCCCCACGCCCACTTGGGGTGGGGCAAACCCTATGCTTGTGGAGCCGACTGCTCCCGCGCACCACTTCTTCGATGCCAAAAACATTTGCTTGTATTCCATCAGCATCATCGCCATGGCAGCTGATGTCACTTCTACTCATAAAGCTCTGAAGGTTCCAGGGACCCGCGAGGCGAATCCCCTCGCGAAGTCTCAGGGAGCACTGATATCCCTCAAGATCGCCGGCACCGGCGCCGGATTGGGGATTGCCTACGTGATGCATCGAAGCGGCCATTACAAGGCCGAAAGAGTCATTCCCATGATTTTTGGAGTGCCGTCGGGGCTCGCGGCGCTGCATAATTCCGGGATTCACCGTTAGCAGGATCCCCCAAGACCCGGAATTTTTTCTCGGGTAGGTCCCCGTCCCCCAGGAGTTTGGGGGAGAGTGGCTATGGAGCGAGCCTTGGTGAATGGGCATGGCGGACCACATTATTCCTCAGGGACGACTCTGCGGTTCGCCATAACACCGGCCTACCGCCGGGGCGTGCGAAGTTAGCACCGAACGATCTTCTCGCGATGACACGCCACCCGCGCGGTCGCGTTCCGCGTGTCCACAACGAGAGAGCTTTCGTCCACGACCAGGTCATAATCAACCGCACTGTGGTCGGTCACAATCAACGTACAATCGTGCGCATGGAGCGTTTCCGGGGTGAGCGCGATGGATTGCAGACCAAAGTCGTATTTCCGCATCTTGCCCAAGCGCGGAACAAACGGGTCGTGGTAGGCAACCAGCGCGCCCTCAGTGCCGAGCAACTCCATGATCTTCAATGCGGGCGATTCCCGGACGTCATCGATGTCCTTCTTGTACGCCACTCCCAGGACGAGCACTCGGGAGGCGTGCAAGGTCTTCCCCCGTTGGCCCAGCGCCGCCGCTACCTGATTCACCACGTGGTAGGGCATGGCCGTGTTGGTTTCCCCCGCCAGCTCAATAAAGCGGGTGGGAAATTCATACTCTCGTGCTTTCCAGGTTAGGTAAAACGGATCGATAGGAATGCAATGCCCTCCCAGGCCAGGGCCCGGATAAAAGGCGCTGAACCCGAAAGGCTTGGTCTTCGCCGCTTCGATAACCTCCCAAATATCGATCCCCATGCGCATGCACAGGAGCTTGAGTTCGTTCACTAAGGCGATGTTCACAGAACGATAAATATTTTCCAAAAGCTTCGCCATCTCCGCGGTCCGCGAAGAACTAACCAGGTAGGTGTGTTCAAACATACTCTGGTAAAGCGCCTGCGCAGCTAAAGCACTGGAGGCGTTCACGCCTCCAACAATCTTTGGGACCTGGCGGGTCTGGAATTGCTTGTTTCCAGGATCCTCGCGCTCCGGGGAGAAGGCCAGGAAGAAGTCCGGCTCCACCTCATCGTGCGCCGTCACGATGGCGCCGTCGATCGTGTAGGGTGAAACGGGACACTTCAGCCCCCCTCTCTCCAGAATGGGAAGCAATTCCTCGTCGGTGGTTCCCGGGTATGTTGTACTCTCAAGCACGATTAATTGGCCCGGCTGCAAGTGGTCACTCACGACCTCGGCCGTGTTAAGGACGAAGGAAAGGTCCGGCTCGCGATGTTTGTCGAGGGGTGTGGGAACGCAGATGACAATGGCGTCCATCTCTTTGAGAATGGTGAAATCGTCCGTGGCCTGAAAGCGCTTCTTCTCGACTTCCTCAGTAACGCTGGCAGCCGAAATATGCTTAATGTAGCTCTCTCCCCGCCGGAGCTTTTCAATTTTGCCAGGGTCAATGTCAAACCCAGTAGTTTGGAACCCTCCTCGTGCCGATAGGAGCGCCAGGGGCAGCCCTACGTACCCTAATCCGATCACGCCCACTTGAGCCGTTCTCGCCTTTAACCTTGTACAAAGTTTAGACACATTCGTTCCCATCTTGGGTGACTCCTTCCCGATTTCCATGACCATTCCCCCCTCGTGCCGGGCTGGATGCCCTTGAGAGCCCATTACCTTCACATGGCTCCAATCGGCTCCACAGCATACATCGTTCAAGGGGTTCCGGTGCCCCATTTTTCGTTGCCCGGGTCCAGCGGCTTGAGACAGGGCCGGGGATGCCCCACCCGGCCCCTTAAACCGTATGGCACGAGTGCCAATCCCGCCAGACTTATTTTCCGTAACTTATGGGCAACAAGAGGAGACAAGCGCAATGCTTTCCTTAGGTGTACGCCATAATCCGGGTTCGAGTGTTTCCAGCGATTTACGGCCGAATCGGTAAGGTACGTGCGTAGTCGGCAGAGTTTTGGGCACGGAAATGGGGAAGGATTCTCGCTGCCGTTTTTCGTAAATAATCCGACAGATCCTGCTTCACCTTCGCGCCCGTCCTATGGCCATGACGTCGCGCCGCCGCTCTCGCGCTAACGGCCGAGGGCCATCATCCCGAACAGGGAGTGCACTCCGGGGCGATTCCGAGTAGCCATGCCTCGGCGGGTACGCAGGGCACCAAACCAGCGGCTCACCTCAGGGACAGTAGGAACGGGTGTATGATATAGGCCGAACGGGCCTTAGGACGAAAGGTCTGCAAGGTCAGGGATGATTCATCACAGTGAGGAATCTGATGAGAAAAGATGACGTTTCAGATATGAGCCGTCGCACGTTTCTGGCAACTGTATCTGCCGCCGCCTCAGCTCCACTGCTCGGAGCTGCCTACCCTCCTGGCCTGGCGGTGGAGGGCGGTAGACCGGTGCGTTCCACTCCCCTCACCACGGCATTCGAGGGAGCGAACTTCATTGATGACAAGGAAAAGGCGCAGCTCGTGGACGTCATCGAGTCGCGCAACCTGTTCCGCTTTTATGGCTTCACAAAACCTGAGAAGGCCAGGAACTTCGAATTGGAATTTGCCAAATTCATTGGGACGAAATACGGATTGGCCGTTACCTCCGGAACTGCCGCCCTGCACGTCGCCTTGAACGCCTTGGGCGTGGGCCCGGGCGATGAGGTTATCCTCCCCGCCTGGACTTGGTATTCCTGTTACAACACGATCGTGCTGACCGGGGCACTCCCGGTCTTTGCCGAGACCGACGAGTCCTTCACCATGGACCCCGAAGACTTGGAGAAGAAGATCACTCCCCAAACCAAGGTCGTCATGCCCGTACACACCTTCGGGGCCCCCGCGAACATGGACAAGATTCTTCCCATTGCGCGCAAGCACGACTTAAAGGTCTTGGAGGATTCTGCGGAGGCTTGTGGTTGCTTGTACAACGGCAAGCGCACAGGCTCGATGGGTGACATCGCCATTTACAGTTTCCAGATTCAAAAGATGATTTCCTCCGGCGAAGGGGGTGCGGTGGTCACGAATGATCCCCACCTTTACGAACGAGCCATTCGCTTTCACGATCTGGGTTCGGTAAGGACGACCCTCCAGGGTCCCCTGGGCCTGCATGAGAGCGGGGAGCCTGGATTGGTGGGACTTAACTACAGAATGAACGAAGAAACCGGCGCCATTTTGGGCGCGCAACTGCCGAAGCTCGACATCATGCTGGCTTCGCACCGGCGGAAGCATCGCTACCTACGCGAGAGGCTCAGCAACTTACAAGGGATAAAGCTGCGAGCCTCGAACGACGTCGAAGGCGATATTGGGATTGTCCTCGATCTCATCCTCCCCAGCAAAGACTTACGTGACAAATTCATTAGAGCCATGGTCGCGGAGAACGTGCCGATGGAGGTCATTAGCGCCTCGGTGGTACTGCCCATTTCCCGTTACATCGAGACAAAGCAAGCGCCGCATCCGGAATGGCCGTCTTTCAATACTCCCCGCGGGAAAGCCATGCGTTACGGGGCCGAGTGCTGCCCGCGCACGGTGGACATCTGGAACCGTTCGGCGACGCTCCCCATTGGCCCGAAATGGACCGATGCCGACCTGGAAGACGTCGTAAGTGCCGTTACCAAAGTACATGCGGCACTGTTGGGTTAGCGATTGAGCAAGCGACTGCGAGTGGCGGAGAGCGCTCGAACTGGTACGGAGGGCTGAGCAAGACTTGTCGCTCTCCTTGAGGTTTTTCGGTCCGCGCAGATTGTGAACCCTACCCAACCGAGTTTCGATCAAACCCGACCTCGACCGCCGATTCGCCGATTGCGTTGGTGGATTGCCGGCTTGCTCTTCTTATCCACCATCATCAATTTCATCGATCGGCAAACCCTGAGCGTGCTGGCGCCCGTCCTTCTGGTGGAGTACCACTGGACCAACACGAATTTTGCCACCATCTTGATTGCCTTTCGAATTGCCTACACCTTGATGCAGGGGGGCGGAGGACGACTGATCGATCGGCTGGGGGCGCGTCGCGGCCTCTCGCTTACCGTGACGTTTTATTCTTGTGTCGCCAGTCTCACGGCGTTGGCACAGGGGCTCGCGAGCTTCTGCTTCTTCCGATTTCTCCTCGGCGCGGGGGAAGGCCCCAACTGGCCGGGCGCCACCAAGGTCGCCTCGGAGTGGTTCCCGGATAAAGAGCGGGCATGGGCAGTCGCGATGTTCGACAGCGGCTCGTCAATTGGCGGGGCGATTGCCCCTTTTCTGGCTTTGTATGCTTACCATTTGACGGGCAGTTGGCGCCCGGTTTTCCTGGTGACCGGAAGCCTCGGTTTTCTCTGGATCCTGGCTTGGCGCTGGCTCTATCGCCCCCCGGAACAGCACCCCCGCTTGGCGCCGCAGGAACTTGAGTATATCCGGCGAGGCCGCACCCCGGAGGTTCAAGTTTCACCCCGCGCCAGAATCACCTGGCGCAGGCTGCTGCACTACCGGCAAACCTGGGGAATCATCTGCGGCCGCTTTCTGCTTGATCCTTACTGGTTCCTCATCGCCGATTGGTTCGCCCTGTATCTCCGCAGCAAAGGCTTTCGCTTGGAACAGAGCATTCTGGGCTTCTGGGTTCCCTTCCTGGGAGCCGATCTCGGCAATTTTTTCGGGGGCGCGCTTTCCAGCTACTGGATCTCGCGTGGGTGGTCGGTGGGCCGTTCGCGTCGCCTGGTGTTGCTGATTTTCGGGCCCAGCATGTTGATCCTCATTCCGGCCGCTTTCACCCATCACTATCTCACGCTGGTGCTGTTGTTTGGATATGCGACATTTGCCTATGCCGCCTGCTCGACGATGTTTTTATCGCTGCCCAGCGACGTATTCCATCCGGACGCGGTGGCCTCCGTCAGTGGGCTGGGAGGCACTGGCGCGGGGATCGGAACCCTGATCTCCACCTACCTGATCGGCCGCATCTCCGATCGATTTTCCTTCCAACCCATCGTGCTTGCCGGCTCTCTCATCCCCTGCCTCGCCACAGCAATCTTTGTCTTGATGGTGCGCGCGCGTAAGAATCCCGACCCCCAAGGAATCGTGCTGACCTTTTGAAGCACTGCTGTGAGGATGGTGATAAGCGCGTTGACGTCGCACTGGGTTTTGGGACGTCATGGGTTCCAATTCCTTCTGCGACACAGCTTGTTCCCATAAGGGACCGGGCTTGAGCGGCACGGCTGGCGTGCCGAGGTTTCAAAAAGCGATTTGGTGTGATACCCACGATCGCGACGCGCGAAAGGGACGAGCTCTGATATGATACAAGTAATCTCAAGTTAGCCGAAGTGTGAATGTGGGCGGAGCTGGCGCGTCACCGAATCAGGGGTTTGCGTTATGTCGCCGCAGGGCACGCCTGCGCGGCAGGCGAGTGCTTCCCCTCTGTGTGTCGTTCATCTTCACTGCTGTGCTGGCGGCTGATCCGGCACAACATGATTCTGCCTCCACGCCCGCAAGACCAGCGGAGAAAACATCCTCCAGCCCGGGTGCAGGCCAGCAAAGTTTTGAATCGCATTGTGCCTCCTGCCACGGCTTGGACGGACTCGGCGAGGAGCACGCCCATGCCATCGCCACTCCCCAGGCGGCCGGAGCCCTCGATGATCGAGCGCTTTTCGAGATCATTCGCGATGGAATTCCCTCGAAGGGGATGCCGCCTTTCGGCTCACTATCCGCGCCGGATATTCACGCCATCATCACCTACCTTCGCCGCTTAACGGGGAAGAACGCGGTTCAGCCAGGAAAAGGGAACCCCGTTCAGGGTGCGACGCTTGCCGCCGCTCAGGAGGATGAGGCGCCGGTCTCTGCCCACATGGATGTTCCCCCGCAGCGCCTTCTGGTCGCGCCACCTGCCCAGGATTGGCCCTCCTACAATGGAGACTACACCGGCCGGCGCTTCAGTGCGCTTGACCAGATCAATCCTGACAATGTCCACCGCCTGCGCGCGCAATGGGTATTCCACTCGACCAATTCCGAATCGCTGGAAGTTACGCCGGTGGTCGTCGGCGGGGTAATGTACGTCACCTCCGCGAACGACACCTTTGCGCTTGATGCGCGAACCGGCCGCGTGCTCTGGAGCCATACCCGTCCCTTGTCCAAGGGTTTGATCGACGATGCCGCCGCTCACCACAATCGCGGTGCCGCCGTATGGCACACCCGCTTGTTCATGGAAACCGATAATGCCCATTTGCTCTGCCTGGACGCACGGTCTGGCCATTTGATCTGGGACGTCGCGTACGCCGATACTCGCAAGAATTACGGCGCCACCAGTGCACCTTTCATCGTGAGGGACAAAGTCCTTGTAGGTACGTCGGGAGGCGACGATGGGGTCCGGGGCTTTCTCGCAGCATTTGATCCGGAGACGGGCAAAGAGGTGTGGCGTTTCTGGACAATCCCTGCGCCCGGCGAACCGGGGTCGGAAAGCTGGCCCGGCGAGGCTTATTTGCTCGGCGGCGGGACGACGTGGATGCCCGGAACTTACGACCCCGAGACGAATACGCTTTTTTGGGGAACCAGCAATCCCGCTCCCGATTTCGCCGGCGATACTCGCCCCGGCGACGATCTTTACACCGATTGCGTCCTCGCCCTCGACCCCGACACCGGCAAGCTTAAATGGCACTTCCAATTTACCCCGCATGACCTCTTCGATTTCGACGCAACGGAGACTCCCGTGCTCGTTGACCTGACCGTCGACGGGCAGGTTCGAAAGTTGTTGGTGGAGGCCAACCGCAACGGGTTTTTCTACCTCCTTGATCGCACCACGGGCAAGTTTCTTGGCGCCACGCCCTTTGTCGAGAAATTGAACTGGGCGAAAGGGATTGATGCATATGGCCGGCCCATCCGCACGGGGTTGCAACCGACGCCCCAAGGCGTGAAAATATGCCCTTCCCTCTCGGGCGCAACGAACTGGATGTCTCCCTCTTACAACCCCTCGACGCAACTATTCTATGTCATGGCCCTCGAGGACTGCGACATCTACACGGCCGGCAAAAGCAAGCAAACCTTCAAACCCGGCGCGACCTATTACAACACCGGAACCAAGCGCCCTCCCCGGGAGTCCGCCCAAAAGATCCTCCTCGCCTTGGATGTGGCAACGGGCAAACTCGTGTGGCGCTACCCACAAGTGGGGAATGGAGATTCCTGGGGCGGAACGATGACCACTGCATCGGGCTTGGTCTTCTTCGGCGATGACGCGAGTGAATTTGAAGCCGTGGATGCCCGGACCGGAAAAGCGCTGTGGCACTTCAACACCGGCCAAACCCTCCATGCCTCGCCCATGAGTTACAGCGTTAACGGTGTACAGTACGTATCGATCGCCTCAGGCAGTGACGTGTTCAGCTTCGCTTTACCTCCGGATTAGATCCAGCGGTCGCCCGAGTTTTTGGCTGGGACTCCGCGGCGCGGCAAAGCCACAAACGAAAGTCAAAACGCAAAACTCAAAACCGCGCGTGCCGCGCCGACTTTTGTTGAGGCGCCTGGAACCTGCTTATGAGGGAAACGGCCCGGCCCACCGAGAGTGCAACGCGTCCAAATCGGATGATTCCACATAATGATCAAAGAGCCGGCCCGCGTCAGCAAGGAAAGAGGACTCGCACCTGAACAGACCTCTGCAACGGTGAGTGGCGCGACGGGGCAGTGATCAGTTTTGGCCTGACCCGGGCTGCTCTGCTTACGAACTGCTCCCGACCGCGTCAATAGATATAGGATTAATGGGAACCGCCCCCGACCGCCCGGCGGCGGCCAGGCGTTTCGAATTTGCCGGAACCCCCAGCAACCCGCATTCGTAATGGATGTTAGGAGGCCTTGGATGACAGGACTGCTCAACAATCTTCGCTATGCGGTGCGACAGTTCCGGAAGTCGCCTGTTTTCACCACCGCAGCCGTATTGACCATGGCTCTGGGAATTGGCGGAACCACGGCAATATTCACGTTAATCCATGCCGTGATGATGCGGTCCTTACCCGTGGCAGATGCCGCCAGACTCTATCGCGTCGGCGAAGGCGACGATTGTTGTGTCGAAGGCGGGCCTCAGGACATCTGGGGAATGTACTCGTACCCTCTCTATGAGCAGCTGAAGTCGGAGACGCCGGAATTTGAAGAGGTGGCTGCCTTCCAGGCCGGCGGCGCGCTCCAAAGCGTGCGGCGTCAAGGTGAAGCGGCTGCCAGTCCTTTGCGCTCTGAATACGTCACGGGGAATTATTTCTCCATGCTGGGAGTCGCCCCCTTCGGTGGGCGGGTGTTTACCCCTGAGGACGACACGCCGTCCGCTGCGCCGGTTATCGTGCTCAGTCATCGTGCCTGGCAAACCCGTTATGGCAGCGATCCTTCGGTGGTGGGTGCAACCTTCATCGTGGAGACCCATCCGTTTACCGTGATCGGGGTGGCCCCGCCGGGATTTTTCGGTGAAACGCTCCAAAGTGATCCGCCTGACATCTGGATTCCCGTGCACCAGGAACCCATGCTTGACGGCCAGGGCGCCCTGTTGAATCAGTCCGTCGCTGCCTGGCTGCGTATGATCGGCCGCTTGCGCCCCGGAGCTTCGACTGCAGGGATGGGACCTCGCCTCACCGGAGTGTTGCGGCGATGGATGCAGTACGATTCCGGATATCCCGCCAACTGGATGCCGGATGTGATTCGCATGCTCCCCAAGCAGGTAATCAATGTCATCCCCGCCGGCGCTGGCGTTGCCGTGATGAAGGAAGAGTACGGGCGCAGCCTCAACATTCTGCTCTCCGTTTGCGGTCTGGTACTGTTGATTGCCTGCGCCAATGTCGCGAACCTCCTGCTGGCTCGAGCGGTGGCGCGGCGCGGCCAAACCGCGATACGTATGGCCATTGGCGCCTCGCGGCGGCAGATTATTGCGCAGGCGCTCACCGAAAGCGTGCTTCTCGCAATCGGCGGCGGCGTTGCAGGGCTTGTGGTGGCCGTGGCCGCGGCGCGCCTGCTGCTCACGCTTGCCTTCCACAGCGCACACTTCCTTCCCATCAGCCCCATGCCCTCGTTCGTGGTCCTGGCGTTCACTTTCGCATTAGCCTTGGTGTCGGGAGTCATTTTTGGCGCGGCGCCCGCGTGGTTCGCCACACGCACCCATCCCGCGGAAGCATTGCGAGGGTCGGGCCGCAGCACGAGCGATCATTCCTCCCTCGCTCGTAAAGGATTGCTGATTTTGCAAGCGACGGTGTCCGTGGTGTTGGTCGCTGGGGCCACCATGCTGGCGCGAAGCCTCAACAAACTCGAGCATCAGGATTTCGGATATCGAGTTCAGGGGCGTGTGCTGGTGGCGCTGCATGATCCGCCCGCCATCTACACCGAGCCCAAGCTGGAGGCGCTTTACCGGGAGCTGGAAGATCGCCTCAATCGTCTGCCGGGAGTGCAGGGAAGCGGGCTGGCCCTCTATAACCCGCTCACTAACAACTGGGGTGAACTCATTTTGGTGTCTGGCCATCCTCCCCCGAAAATGAACGAGGAAGGCGGCGCCTCGTGGGACCGTGTGAGCTCCAACTACCTCCAGAATTTTGGCATCGCGGTTTTGCGTGGGCGTGCTTTTACCGCTGCGGACAACGAAACCACGGAACCGGTGGCGGTCGTGAATGAAGCTTTTGTGAAGCGTTTCTTCAAGAGCGACGAAGACCCGGTGGATCAGCACTTCGGCCTGGACATGCCCGAGAATGCCGGCACATTCCGGATTGTGGGCGTCGTGCGGGACGCAAAATTCGCGGGCTGGGGCTTGAGCAAGCCGGCGCGCCCCATGTTCTATGTGCCGCTCGCTCAGAATGTCGACTACAAGCAGGGTATGATGAAGGCAATCGAGTTGCGTTCGCATTTTATCGGCGGAATCATGTTGGTGACCGGCACCTCTCCCGGCACGCTTGAGCCGCTGCTGACGAGGACATTGGCAGAACTGGATCCCAACCTGACCATCACCAGCGTCAGGACGATGCAGCAGCAAATCGACCTCTCCTTCGACCAGGAGCGCGCCGTTGCCAGTCTCGCGGGCCTGTTCGGAATGGTCGCTCTGCTACTGGCGGCAGTTGGACTCTACGGCGTGACGGCCTACACGGTTGCGCAGCGAACGAACGAAATCGGCATTCGCATGGCACTCGGCGCTGATCGCGCGAGTGTGGTCCAAATGGTACTCCGCGGAGCTTTCAAACGCGTGATGATTGGGCTGATACTCGGAATGCCGCTGGCCGTCGGCGCCGGACGCCTGATCTCCGCACAGCTCTACGGCGTTTCCAGTTGGGATCCCTTCGCGCTAACTTTAGCTGCGAGTGCGCTCGCCATCTCTGCCTTCTTCGCCGCCATAATCCCCGCCAGCCGCGCAGCATCGATTTCGCCCATGGACGCACTGCGGCTTGAGTAGTGCGGACCTGTCCGCGCTATGCTTGCTTGGCCGCGTATGCGAAGCTTTAGAGTGCGGCAGCTTGCGCCGGTTTTTCCTCCAGCCAGCTTGCTGGCGGCCAATCGTGCGCGCATTTGAAATTCCGCGAGCAAGCTCGCGGGGAGGAAAGCGGCAGCAAGCTGCCGCACTCTAAAGCTACGCATGACCCCCCACCCTTTGCATTCAACTTGACCCCAACGCGCCGAAAATGTTCTATGATGGGCACGATGTCAAAGGAATGAGAAATGGATCCAATCACCCGCCGGGAGTTTCTGGCGATCGGCGCAATTCCACTGCTTGCTCCGAGCGCGGCAAGCGGACTGGAACGGCTCGCAGGAAAACCCTTAGGTGCGCGCATCGCCATGCAACTGGGGCGTCCCACCTTGTTTCTCAATGGCCAACCGATGTTGCCCGCCATTTATGCGCTTGGACATTGCCCCGGTTACCGTTTCGCCTGGGAAGAGCGAGCGCAATATAGCATCGCCGAATTCGCCGGCGCTGGTGTGCGTCTTTTCCAGGCGGAGGTGTGGATGGAACAGCTTTGGACCTCCGAGCAGGAGTTCAGCATCGAGCAGTCCAGGAAGCAGATCCGCGGCATTCTGGACGCCTACCCGGAAGCTGCCGTCATGCTGCGCTTGCAGGTCAATTCCCCGCCCTGGTGGAACCAGGCGCATCCGGAAGAATGCGTGCAGTGGGCGAACGGACCCCTGGAAGATCCGCCACGATGGGGACTTCCCTCTTTGGTACCGATGGAGTTTGACCTCCGACGAGTGCCGCGGCACAGCTTGGCTTCCCAACGATGGCTCGATGAGTGCGGCGCGAAGACGCGCGATTTCTGCCGAGCCTTGGCCGCCACGCCCGAGGGCGAGTCGCTCTTCTGTGTTCAGGTGGCCGCAGGCGTCTACGGTGAATGGCACTATTATGGTTTCATTGACAACGAGCCCGATACTGGCCCTGCCATGACCAGCCGTTTTCGGGAGTGGCTCCGGACGAAGTACGGTACCGACCAGTCACTGCAAACGGGGTGGAATGACCGCGACGCTTCTCTGGCCAACGCAACCGTTCCGGGCACAGAAGAACGAATGCGTTGTGATGGATATCTTCGCAATCCGCTCCGCGACCGCAAGGTTATCGATTATCTTCACTGCCAGCACCAGGCGGTCACGGACGCCTTCATCCATTTCTGCCGAATTGTGAAGGAAAGCTGGCCGAGACCTATCGTGACGGGGGGCTTTCACGGCTACTGGTTCACGATGTTCGGACGCATGGGCATGGGTGGACACCTGGAAGTCCGGCGGGCGCTGGAATCACCCTACGTGGATGTGCTGTGCGCGCCGCAATCGTACCATCACCTGGCGTTAGGAGAGCCGGGGATGTCGCGCGGCGTGACGGATTCGGGACGGCTGCACGGCAAGTTGTGGCTCGACGAGATGGATAGTTCGCCGGAGACCTGGGACAAGCGGATTCCGGATCAGCAGGCTCGCGACGATAGCGTGGCCATTCTCCGCCGCAATGTGCTCGGCCCGTTCAGCCGGGGGATGGGGCTATGGTATTACGATCTGGTTTGCGAGCGAGAACCTCAGCCATCTGGCGGCGCAGCCGGTTGGTGGGACTCGCCGGAGATGCAGGCGGAGATTGTCCAACTCGGAAAACTGCAGGCCGACCGCAACCGCCAGCCCTTCACGTCTGGGGCTGATGTCCTGCTCGTCTTTGATACGGAGTCGTTTTACTACACTGCCCACAACGGCAACCTCGACCCCGTCTCGACTGAACTGGTGGACGGCACCACTGCCGACCTGTTCTGCAGCGGTGCGGCGTTCGATATGGTGTACCTCTTTGACCTCGATAAACTCGATTTGCAGCCGTACAAAGCCGTAATCTTCGCCAACACCTTTTGCATCGACCCCGCTCAGCGGAAACTAATCCAGACCAAAGTGGCGCAAGACGGCAGGCACCTTCTCTGGTCGTGCGCTCCGGGCTTGATCGACGGCACCAGATCGGATCCGGAGCGAATCTCGTCGCTAATTGGAATCAAGGTGGTATCCGTCAAGACCTCCCCGGCGCTCGTGACAGTTCGAGCCCCGAACGCTCCTGCATGCACGTTCGGGTTCGACAGGACGATCGAGCCGCTATTTGCCGTCGACGACGACGCGGCCACGGTACTCGGGAAATTGCAAGGGAGTGAGCATCCTGGCTTGGCAGGAAAGGGGTTGGCGGGTCACACGGCCTGGTTCTCCAGCGTTCCCCTGCGCGGCGCCAACTTGCTGCGGTATCTGTTGCGCGAAGCCGGCGCGCACATTTACGATCATCAGGGCGACATCCTCTATGCCGGCAGCGGCATGGTAATCGTGCACTCGGCGTTGGGCGGACCTCGGACAATAGCCCTGCGCAATGGGCGGCGAATCGAAACCCAATTGCCGGCCGCCTGCACCTGGGTATTCGACTCCGAAACGGGCGAGAAATTGATGTGATTTCGAGAGATTCTTGATGCCGTAGCGGCAGGCTTACCTCGCCAAATGGCAACATATATTAGACCTAAACAACATCCACCCTTAAAGCTCCCCCTCCCTGGGAAATAACCAGGCAGAGGGTATCGATGCCAACTAACTGCTCACGAGTCAGCTTGCCCGCATGGTCGAATATCTTGACCACGGGGGGAGCCTCGGGGTTGCGAGTTATCGGCGCTCTTGTCATAGAGCCACCCAATCGGACCTACCAGTTAAACACGACGATCGAATACGTCTTGATGGGGACAGTAAAGGTAATCCCCCGTTCGGTGCTTGTCCCCGCCAACTCTTGCGTGCCTGCGGAATCAGGTGAATACAGCACACACTGCTTTACGTCCCGGCCGGCGGGCATTCGGAGGGTCACCTGTATGGGATCCAACGACGCTTCCTTTTGCGAATTATAGTTGACCAGGTGCAGCATCAGGCGCCGGTTTCCGGGCTGCTCTACCAGGTTCGACACCAGGTAGTCCGGCCCCGAGACCTCGACCGGATTCTGGTCCCTGGCCGCCCAGCGCACGGATTCCGCAATTTCGTCAGCGTTCTGCGGTGCTCTCCAAAACCGCGCATCGACTTGGAAGAAGCTTCCAAACTTCGGCAGGGGTCCGTCGAAGTCGACGGTGGGAAGATAGACCACTCTGCCTTCCTCGGATTCTCGGCGCGACGGATTGCCCACGGCGGCGGCCGCGGCGACCCGTTCCTCGTAGGCGCGCGCCGGAACCTGGGAATCGATCATCCCTTGCAGCCCCGGCACTGTGCGCAGCCTCCTCCACTGATCGTACAGGCCTGCCGCGCCGGTGGCGACGAGTCCTCCGCCCGCCGCGACAAATTTATGGATCGACCCAAGCTGCGCGTCACTCAGGCACTCGGTTTCGGGGAGCACCAGCACTTTGTATTTGGCCAGGTTTGCAAGGTCGTCGTCAAAGATCAGATCGAAAGGTATGCGCGCCTGAATTAGCGCCTGCTCAACCAGGATCGTGCTGAGCTGAACCCGCGGCTGGTCGTACGTGATGGAAGGGTAGGACCGCAAGACGGCCACGGCGGCCACGTCGCGCGTGCCCACGAACAGTTCGCGATTCTCCCGGTAAAAATCGATATAACGTTTCGTCACCGGCGCGAGCGGAGAACTTCCCACGAAGCCCAGGGTCTGGTTGAAGGCGAGGCTTTCGGCCATGGCGAGGGGATCGCCGGCAATATACGTCATCAGAATGTTGTGGTACCTGCGCGCGAGTTTATAGCTGCGGATCCGGCTAAGCAGTTGGCCATCGGAGTAGCCGGGCACGGGATCGGTCTCGGTCCAGAACGCGTCGGTCCACCTGAGAATACGGGAGTGGTCAATGGCGGATTCCCACGCGCGGTTCCCGCCGGTGATGCCGTGCGGGTTCACCTCGATAGCGACGTTCGGATTCAGGGACTTGGCGTATTGCGACATCTGCCGGAGCGCGTCGGCCATCACCTGGCAGCGGTAGTCGATCCATTCCTGAATGACCGGATCAAAGATGATTTTCATCGACCCGGGCGGGTTGGAATCATTCCACGCCGGCGGATTCACGTAGTCCACGTTTTCGAAGCCGAACCTTTCGCGCCTCTCTCGCGGGGTATATTTCTCGCGCAGGAATTTCCGGAACCCCAGCACGCACATGTGATCATGGCACGACTCGGGTTCGGGGTTGAGATCGAAGTTGTCGAAGTGGATGAAGTCCGTCTTGACCTCTTCCACGGCGTACTTCACGATCTTCTTCAAATAATCGAGGTACTCCTGGTTGGCGAAGCAGGGCCGGTAGCGAAATGACTGTTGGAAGCCGTAGCGAAGCAGAATGGGCTGCCCGTTAGCGTCCCGTTGGATCCAGTTTTGCGCGCGCGGTTCCTCGGCAAAGAAGGTTTCGTACATCAGGGTGTCCCACTGGATGTAGGTGTCAACCTTGAGTCCCAGCCGGTGGGCGATCGCCGCCACGCGCTTGGTTTCCTCCATCTCCGGCTTTTCGGCCGCCATGCCAAAGCCCTTGTACAGGTGGGTGTGATAGACCTCCACACCATCGGATTTCAACTTTCGCAGCGTCTCTTCGTTCTGCGCTTTTTCCATTTCTTCCCGCGCGTCCAGGCGCTGCCCTCCGCGCCGAACGACAAAGAGATAAGTCTCGTGGGTTCCACCCGCATCAATCAAGCCGTTGTCGAGCCATCGCGCCCGGGGCAAGGTAGCCGGCACATCGGCGGCTGCCACACCTGTGTGCGCCACTTGTGCCGCAGCTGCACCCACGACCATTGTGCCCATGAAATCTCGCCGATTCATCGCCCACCTCCGTTTTGAAGCCACGCCCGAAGGGTCTCGCCGTCCAGTGATTGGGCAGGAGCATAGCGGATCCAGTCGCCGCCCACGGCCTGCGTTACTTGGCGGAATCGCGCTATGAGAGGCTCGACGTCCGGCACACCCGCATCGCGTGCATGGCAGAAGAGCACCTTGCGCGGCGCCACGAGAGCCACTAAATCCGGCATATCCAGGGTCAGTAACGCGGACGGGATCACCGAGCCGAGATCTATTTCGTAGTCCGGCGTTTTTAATATCCCTTTGAGCTGAGCATCGTTCCAGCCCTGTCCAAGGTCATCTCCGGGCGACTGCATGGGCCGCATTTGCGAAATGAAACTGTGGAAGTAGCCCGACACCGCTACGGACTGAATGCGAGTGTCGGCCGCGGCGGCGAGGAGTGCAGAGAGCGTATCATCACCGAGCCCCACTACCGCCAGTCCCTCAGAAGTCAATTCCGAGCGAGTGCGCACGTAGTCCACGGTACGCATCAAGTCAAACGCGCGCCTGCCTGCAAGCGGCCGGCTGAACTCGACCTGGTTGGCGACGAGGCGAAAGTTGGTGTCCCAATCGGGGTTCATGTGGCCGAGCGTTTCACCTCTACCCCGCAGGTCGACGGCGAGCACTGCCATGCCGCTGTCGATCAGCGGTCGCACCAGATCGGATTGCGCCACCGTTTGCTTCCCTCGGGAATCCGCGATGATGACGATGCGCGCCGGCGCTGTGCGGTGGAGCGGTAACCAAAGCAGGCCCAGGATAGGTTCTCCGTCCTCACTCACGAAGGCAATTTTCTCTAAGGTTCCGCCCGGGACCGGAGTGGGCTGTTCAGAGCGCGAGGCCAGGTATGGAAGTGGGATGTCGTCCGTCAGTGTCAGCCCCCGCAGCCACCCCTCGTCGGTGGTGCGCATTTTGTCCGAAAGTTTCTCGGGCATTTTGGCGATGATTTCCAACGCCTCTTGGCGGGCAAGCTGGACCACCGTGAACGAGTGCGGCATGATGTTGGTTCCCGGATCGCACCGGAGCCTAACATCGCCTCCGCCAAGAGTTTGGACATCGCCTTCCGGGATGGGTTCGCCGGTTCCCTGGCCGAGCAGATGCTTCGCCATCCACCCATACATTACTTCCCGATAGGGGCGAGAATAGGCGTGGGGTTGGCCGGCCAACTCGGTGAAACGCGCTTCGCTGGCGTTTCCGGTCAGAGCGTAGATTGCCTCGGTGTGATGCCCTGCGCGCCGGGCCCCGCTGATGGGAAAGATCCCATCGTGGTCGCCTTGCAGCATCATCAACGCCCGCGGAGCAATCAGCCCGGCGATCTCAAACCATTCCATCCCGCGGAACATTCCCGGCAGGTGTGTGCATGTGCAATGTGTGCCCGCGTATTTGAGCCAATTGTTGAACTCAAATGTGAAGCCTACGACGACTGCGGCACGAACACGGACATCCAGCGCCGCCGTGAACAGCGTATTCAGCCCGCCGCCGGAGTTGCCGGTCACGCCGATGCGCTCCGGGTCCACGTCGGGCAATGTGAGCAGGTAATCGATGCCGCGCATGCTGTCCCAAACCATCCAACCAGCGATGGTCTGGCCCAGTGGCAGCAGGGCATAGCCAGCTTCGTGGTGGATGTTGCCCGCGATGTTCCGTTCGCCCTGCCCGATGGCGTCGTAGGTGAGCACCACAAAGCCCATGCGCGCGAGCTTGATGCACCGAGCTTGCACGTCGGGGGCAGTCTTGCCATCACTGATGTAATGTCCAATAGGGCAGAGAATTGCAGCCCGCTTGCCTGTGGCGGCAGCCTTGGGGCGGTACAGGTTGGCGGTGACCGGGAAACCCGGACGGCTTTCGAAAATGACGTTTTCGATAGTGTAATTGCCCATAACGAGACGCCCCGTGGTGCGCGCGTTGAGCGGCGAGCGTTCCGGCAGCACTTCCAAACCGATGGACTTGCGAAAGGCGCGCTCCACTTCCGGACGGCGGCGTTGCCATGTGGCGGCGTCCGGGGGCGGCTTCCAGCGCAACACGTACTCAGCGGCATCGCCCAATGACTTGATGAGTGCCGGCGCGTTGGGCATGGTGTTTGGGAGGTCCCATACCTGACCACCGGGTGTTACCGCCCATGCGCCATCCTGAGAGGGTGTCTGGGCGAGCATTGGCAGCACCGTGCAAGGAAGCGCTAACACTACGGTCAAGAGCACCCCTAGCGCGGACCTGTTGTGTAGGTCCGCGGCTCTTCCCGACCGCCAATATTTGCTTGCCCGGTTCACAATTGCCTCCTCAAACCGTCGTGCATGGCTCGCTCGCGCTACTACCTCAGGCGCGTCAGGGACGACCGATTCCGTCTCATCCCGTATGGTCATCGGCCACGATCCTTCGCCCCTCCGGGGCTCACCATTAATCGCGGCCGTTTGCCCGCCGATGAAAACTCGAGTATTTGAAGTCAAAAGCCGCGGACCTACAGAACAGGTCCGCGCTACGGCCGTTCCACACAGCTTGCGGTGCAGCCGCATCGCACAGGCGGCAGTGCCTGTGCCACCATCACTTGGCCCCCTCGGCCGTCTTGAAGCTGAAGACGCGTCCCCACTCGCCGATGTCCCCGCGCGCATCGCGGGCGCGGACCTTCCAGTAGTAGGTTGTCCCCGGGTTCAAAAAGCCGGCCGGGACCTTCCATTCCGTCTTTGCCGACCCAACGTTCTGGTGCAGGGTGGTGGAAAGAGGCCAGCGGCAATCGGGCCGAAGGCTTACCATCACCTGGTAATCCACCACCTTGTCCGCGCCAGTCGATTCTTCAGCGGGCGCCCACTGCAAAAGTGGGGCAAGTAATGCGACTTCTCCGCCGCTCGCTGGATTCACTGTCGCCTGGACCTTGCCCGGCAGCCGCGGACCGTTGATTTCCCTCCATCGATAGGTGATGCGCACCTTCGCGTTCGACTGCTGGCGGAAGCGAACGGTATTGCTCCCGAGCGACAATCCCGGCAGGCTTTCCGGCGCAACCTGGAGATCGGTCTCGGAACGAAACGCATCAAGGCCCGTTTGTGTTGCGGGCTTGTTATCCCCGCTGGCCCCAATGCCGAAGCCGACCGAGTAGCGGTAGTTCGAGTGGGACCGCAGCAGTTTGGAATCGAGGTCGACCGAGATCTTCTGGGCGCCACTTCCCCACCGGTATTCGTAGAGGTCTCCGGAACCCCATCCGCGCTCGCCAAAGTAGACGGAGGCGGAATCAAGGCTTGAGCTGCCTTCCTTCACCAGCGTGCCGGTGAAACGGCCGCCCACGATGGGATAGGGGCTCGTGATCGGTATGGCAAACCGGGAGGGATTGGGATACAAGGAATTTTGCATGTCGGCCACGTGAACCGCCGGGCTGTGACCATCCTCGGCCCGAGTGGCGATATTGGGGAAGTGGTGCTCCGGCACCCAAAGATAGGGCCGCATGTCAACACGTGTGAGGTCCGGTTCCCAGATGAGCTGCCCGTTGGCGTAAATCTGCGGGGCTTCCGCACGCGCGTCGCGCCCTTCGAATTTCCCAAGCTTGGGAGTCCACCAGCGCACCAGCTTCTCCCCGGGCTTCAGCGTCATCGCCATGGTGTAGTCTTTCGCGATCTCCGCGTCGTAGCTGTGCTCTTCGTAGTTATCCTTGTACGACGTGATGAATTGGACGAATTCCGCGTTCCGCTCCGGGGTATCGGGGCCGATGAACCAGGGTTCCATCTCGCGCGGATGGATGGCTCGCTTGATAAGCCATCCGTCGTGTTCGAGCGTGGCCAGGCTGGCGATGGTGCGGTTGTCGCGGTCGAGGTAGAAGACTTTGACGTTACCATCGAGCTCGTGCCAGGCGCCGTTGTAATAGGCTTCGGAAACCGTGTGGCCGGCGAGTTCCTGCACCCGCCCCGGGACGCCCGCCGCGGTCCACAGGCATTTCATCCACGCGGCCACGTGGCCGCAGATGCCGTAGCCGTAACCATTCAGGGCGCGCACGGGGTGGAGCGCGGAGTCATCGTCGTGCGGCGACCGTTGGAAAGTGCGGTAACGGATCCACCACCAGATGGCGAGCGCCTTCTCCTCGTCGGTGTGGCAGTCCCGAGTGATTTCGGCGGCCAGAGATTTTACGTCGTACCAGTCGTAGAGGCCGTTCACCGCCAGGCGGGGATTCACCACCGGGGTGTCGCCCAGGTTCTCGATAGTGATTTCCAGGTTTTCGGGATCCATCGTGCCGCCCACCTTGATGGTGTATTCACTCTCGGGGCGATCGATGACGATGGAAAATTCCTTCGTGGCCTCTTGCGCGGCTGCCGACGTGGCGATGATCGAGATCGCCAGCGCGGGGAGCAGGGCGCACCGTGTTACGTTCATAAGCATTCACCTTAACAACATCTCTCACCACGGGATACGAATCGAAGTTTTGGAGTGCGGCGACTCGTCGCCGCTTTCCCTCGCCGCGACTCGTCGCGGCTTTTTCTCGTCGCGACTCGTCGCGACGAATCACGTACCGCTGACGAGTCAGCGGTAGAAAAAGCGGGAGCGAGCTCCCGCACTCCGAAATTTGGCCCCGAAATTTAGCTCAATTCGCGGTTCGGGCGCTTAGCGTACATTTCCCATCTTTCAAGCCGGGCGAGGTGACGGTTACCGTGATGTCGCCGGCTGCGGGCTTTGACATCACGTTGATCGCAGCCATTCCCCACACCGCGTCGAGCACCGGTGTGCCCAGCAGCCGGCCCGACCCTTCCGCGTGAAACGTGAGCCAGGGCATGGCGCTAGGGACGGGCACGCCATCTTTATCGGCGATGACCGCTACAATGCGCACGGCATCGCGGCCATCGGAAGCCATGGAACTGCGGTCTGGCTGGAGAACAATCTGGTACGGGTCGCCCGCGGTCTTTCGCTCATCGACATACTGCTTACCATTCTTCACTCCGACCGCGCGCAGATTCCCCGCCGCATAGGGGATGTTTTTCCAAATGAACGGAGCGTGTCGCAGGCGGGTTCCTGCCGGCAGGGAAGGGAATCGCTCCCACAGGCCGTAACTCTTCCACTCCGCCAACAGGTTTTCCGTCGATTCCGGCTTGCGCTTGCCGAGCGACTTTCCATTCAGGAAGAGCTCGACTTCGTCGCAGGTGGAGTAGGCGCGGATCATCTTCGGTTTCCCCTCCTGCCCAGGCCAGGTCCAGTGGCCCACGATCTGTACGAACGGGTCATCCGTCCACTGGGCTTTCACGAACCAGAAACTGGCTTTGGGAATGCGCCACAAGTCGCTCAAGCCGCGATAGTCGCCGCCGTTGAAGTGCGTTCCCCAGGGCCGCAGTTCGGGGGGGCCGTAATAGTCGAAAATGCCTTTGGTACCATCGCACGCCGCGCAGCCGGCATCGAACATTTCCCACTTGGCCGACGCCATCCAGGGCATGGCCTCGAACTTGATCCAGCTTGCCTCCTGCGCAATCGCGCCGGTCACTTCCGAGGGCGTAGTGCTGCGGCGATATTCGGAAACGATGCCGACGCCGTTCTCCGTCCGGTCCTTCCCCTCGGGCTCAATATCCAATCCGCGTTCGTTCTTGAATGCTCCCCATTCGTTCCAAAGCCATTTCCAGTCGGGATGCTCTGCCGAAAGTTTTTGGAAATTGTAGTAGGCGTCGTTGGTGGGATCGCGCACGTCAGTGAGCGTGGGGTTCACCCGCCCGGCGGTCCAGCGCGTGGGATCGATCTCGCGCGCTTTATCCACCAATTCCCGCTGATCCTGGATGTACGGGTATCCGGTATTGTCGTCGGCGATGCCCCAGATGATGATGGAGGGGTGATTGCGGTCCCGCCGGATCATCTCTTCCATCGCCGCGAGGCAGTTGTCAATGTACTGTCGCGTGTAGCGCGAGTCGCCCAATTCCGTCATGGGACCCGGCTGGTAGTCGTAAATCTTAATGTTGGGGACTTCTTCCCAGACCAGCAGGCCAAGTTCGTCGGCAGCTTCCACGATGCTCTTGTCCTGAATGTAATGCGCCGTGCGGATCATGTTGGCGCCGAGTTGCTTGATGATCTCCATGTCGCGGCGACTGATGGCATCGGGCAGCGCATCGCCCAGATATCCGTAATCCTGGCGGCGATCGACGCCGTGAATGTTAATGAACTCGCCGTTGATCGTGTACCCTTTCCCCGGCACGTAACCCATAACTCGGATGCCGAAGGGGGTGGAGATTTCGTCCGCCGCAACTCCATCGCGGGAAACGCGGCTGCGCAGCGTGTAGAGATTCGGATGATCCGGGCTCCACAGTTCCGCCCCGGTTACAGCTAGCACGGCCGGCTCAAATCGCACCGTCGTGTTGGCGGCAATTTCCTTCTCTTGTTCGGCGGTGGAAACCACTTTGCCGCTGCGCGAAATTACTTCCGAAGTCACCTTGATCTTCGCGGGCGAGTCGAGCGAATTCCTAACCTCAGTTGTCACCTGGACCGTGGACTCTGACGGGCTGACCTTCGGCGTGGTGATGGAGAGGCCACCATCCGGAATCAAGACCGGGCCGGTGATGTGCATCCAGACGTCGCGGTAAATGCCGCCGTAGATCGCGATGTTGGTTTCGTTGGCCGGGGGAATGTCGGGACTGTTGGTGTCGTCCACACTCAAGGCGAGCAGGTTCTCTTGACCAGGCTTCACCAAGGCGGTGACATCAAAGGTGAATCCGGTGTACCCGCCCACATGCTCCCCCGCCAGGCGGCCGTTCACCCACACTTTCGCCACCTGCGATGCGCCTTCAAACTCCAGGAAGACACGCTGCCCGCTGGAGAGGGCCGGAACCTCGAAGCGCTTGCGGTACCAACCCATCCCCCGCCAATGATTCTGCACAACCCACGGAAGGTGGGCCGTCTGATCCCAAGAGTGGGGAAGAAAAACTTTCGACCACCCGGAATCATCGTAGTCCGGCTTCCACGCATCCCGGAATTGCCACTCGATGGCTGAGCCCGGAGCGACCTGCCGTTCGAATTGCCAGTCTTCGTTGAGGCTAACTTTTTGACGAAGAGACTGAGCGGGCAATACTACAGAAGAGAGCAGGATTGCGAGAGCGAGATGCGGAAGATGCTTCATAGAGTTTCCTTAGTAACCTAGTGCGGCCTAGCCGCAATCCAGCAAGGCCTTCACCACAGATTCCCATGAGCCTGCGGCTCGCCACGATGGATGAAAATGCGCGAAGCGCTTCGGCACAGTCATTTTCATAGCAGAGGCACAGAGGTCACGGAGAACAGACGCGAATATGAACAGCGCGAAAACAAACTGGTGATTCGTCGTCTCAATCCGCACAAGCAGAAGTACTCCCCTCTGTGCCTCTGCTATGAAAATAGGAACAAGTCCTTTAGAATCAGTACCGGTTTATTGGACCAAAACCGCCCATTTTCATCGTCAGCGGCGAGCCGCAGGCTCATGGCAATCTGTGGTGAACCTTTTCTTTGCAGCACTCGAAGAAATTGGCCTTTAGTACGACAAGCACTCTTGCCGTGCCTGCGCCTACACAGGCAGGAGTGCCTGTGCTACAAAACGGCTCATCGCCTGTGAACTTCGACGAACGTGCCGCAGATGGCATTCTTAGACAACTTGTCGGCGGGTGGGATGGGACCCCACCCATAGGGAACGCTGTCGTACACAACAAGGAGCTTGCCCGGCTCCAACTCGATCAGGTCGGTGTAACGGGTGCTTTTCCCGCTGAAGATGGGGGTGATTCCAACCCACTTTTTCCCTTCATCGGGGCTAAACATAATGCTCACCGGGCCGGGCCGCCCGGTCGTGCACGCAAGCAGACCGTTGCTCATCAATCTTAGGTGGGGCGCCACACCTTTGAAGCCGCTGGAAACAGGCGGACTCCACGTCTTGCCGTCATCCACGGACCAAGCCTCCCCCAAGTCGTTATTGCTACCCGTGCGAAAGAGGCAAAACAAGCGGCTTTCCGACAGCCTGACCAGTCCCGCTTCATTCGGCCCTTCATCACCCATCCAGGGCCACGGCTTATCCCCGGGCGGGACGGCGGCAATGATCCCATATTCGTCCCAAGTCTGGCCGTGATCGAGGGAGCGAATCAAAACCAGCCGGCGCTGGCGTGGATCGCGTTCTGCTGTGTAATAGAAGGTATTGAGCCATTCGCCGCCCTTACCGTCAATGATTGCTCCGTAAGGCTGAGCTTCCGGAACTTCACTAAGTCGGGATGCGTCTTTTGCCTTGGTGGCGAAGAGGGTTGTGGGTACGGATTGCACAGGCTCGGAAAGGTGAATCCTCGCATCTCTGATTTGCTGAACTTCCATTCCCCCTCGCGAATATCTCGTCAGAGTAACGTGAAAATCCGTCCTCTGGCCGGGAGGGTATGCTTCGAGTGACGCGTAACCGGCTCCCAGCACCCAGATTGCCCCGTCTTCGCCAGGCACTTGGGTGTACGCGGCATCGATGTTGGCGCCCGCTCCCATCGGATAACGCCGGCTCCACGTTTCCCCTCCATCTTTGGAAAGGCTATAAGCGGAAAACTCTCCTTCGGGGCTTGTATCGTCGGGGCTCATCCGCATGGTAGCCAGTATTTCGCCCGTAGAAAACCGATGCACGGTCGGATACCAGCAGTAGTTATACGAAGCTGCAATTTCCACCGTTTTTCCCACCCGAACAGTGAGGTCCTCGGGCGGGTCCACCCCTCTAAGGGGCAAAACAAAACTCAAACCCAGCGTCAATGTGACGGCGAAACATAGTGCAGAGTACCGCAGGGAACTTCGTCCTTGATTCGCACAAAGCATTGGTTTCATCACCTCTCCTGCTGTTTTGCGCCCGTCGCTGATTTCTTTTCCCTCGTCCCGTGCCGCCGCCTTGAGAGTCCCCCGCTGATCGGGGACAAGAGCCTGCGCCTACACAAGCAGAGAGTTTACGCCAACACGGGCAGGAGTGCCTGTGCTACAAAAGGCGCGGAGAGGCCAGGTAGCACAGGCTGCCTGTGGAGGCCAGGCTTGCAGTCTGTGGAGGCAGACGCACTCAACCTGTACCGGCCAGGCAGGAGTGCCTGTGCTACCCGCAAAACAGTGGCGGCGGACTGAGGTCCGCCGCTGCACCATAAAGCGCGCCCCATTGCCGCTAGAATTCGAGGCGCAGTCCCAATCTGACTTGCCGCATGCCGCTGTTATTGGACGACGACCCCATTCCGCCATAATTGGTAAGGCTGGTGATGGCGCCGACTTGCGGCGAGCTGATGTCGGTATTGGGATTGCCGAGGTTCGGATGATTAAGGGCGTTCATCGAAGTCATCTGAAACTTCAGCTTCAAACTCTCGTGAATCGGGAAGGTCTTGGAGAGCCCGAAGTCAAGGTTCACCAGGCCGGGCCCAACGATGGACCCCGGTGAAACGTCACCGAACGTGCCCGGTACCGTGTCCGGCGCGTAGGCATTGGCATTGAACCACATATTAGCTGTGGCGTGCGAGAGCGCAGATTTTCCAATCTCGTTCACGTCGAGACGGCTTCCCACCCGCGTGTTAGAGCTATCAACGCAGCCGCTGCACGCTACATCGTTGAAGTAGCCGCTGCGCATGGTCAGGACATATGACGTCCGCCAACCGCCGACGACTTGCTGAAGCGCTTTGGGGATGCTCGCCCCGAATCGCTGACCCTTGCCGAACGGCAGGTCCCAAAGCCCGCTGCCGACAAAGCGGTTACGCACGAGGCCGCCGTCGGGGCCCAAGTCGAGCTTCCGGTTCCAGGAGTATGAGGGGTTGCCAAAAATGTCGCTGTCCCCGGGGTAGGTCGCTCCATACGACCGGACGTCCTCCGTAAGTAGAGTATGAGTGTAGCCGAGGTTGAAAGTCAGGCCTTTCCCATACCTCCGCTCAAGTCTAAGATCGACCAGATTGCCGAATTCCGAGCCGCCATTCACCCCGTACTGCACCTGCCAGTATTGTTGATAATTTAACTGCTCATACAGGTTCGCGCCGGTATTCGGGGTGGGTTGGTTCAGGTCCGGGTTGTAGATGGTCTCGATGAGGTGATGACCGCGATAATCGATCGTGGCAATCGTACTTGCCCCGAATTGCTTCTCCAGAGCGATGTTGTATTGCTGGGTTAAAGGCGTGCGAAGGTAGTTTTTGTTCGTCGAGATGTTGAAGCCCCCGTTTTGGCAGACCGTGCCGCAGGCGCCCGTGCCATTGACCCCCGAAAACGGATTCGGGAGTGCGAACGAGGTCTGACCGGATGTGGCGATAATGTTGGTGAAGGATTGCGCCCACGCAAAAGGACCGCCTTGGTAGGGTCCGATCACGCCCCAGTCAAGCAGAGGAGAGTAAAAGAGACCGGCACCGGCACGAACCACCACCTGATAGGGCAACCGGTAGGCAAGGCCGAGCCGCGGGCCAAAGGTCTGGTCGGTGGAAAGTAATGACCGCCCCGTCGACCAACCGGCCTGGGCCGCCGTCTCGATGGGGTAGGTCGAAGGCCACAGCGGGCTCACATGCGAGAGGCCCATCGCCGAGGGCACCACTATGTCGCCATTGGCGGGATTGAAGCTGTAGCGCATGTCATTCTGGTCGACCGGAGCGGGGGTGTGTTCCCACCGCAGGCCCGCGTTCACGGTCAGCCTGGAGGAGACCCGCCAGTCGTCCTGAAGATAGGCGGCGTACGTGCCGTACCGAACGATTCCGTTTGGTCCGGGGAGGTCAATGCCGCTGGAGGAGGGAATGCCCAACAGAAAGCTGGCATAGTCGAATCCACCCGTGGGGTTGTTGGTTCCATAAGGGGTCTGGCTCTGCGTGGCAAAGGCCCCGTAGGACGTGTAGCCGAAGAAGTTGTTGGCCTCGTTGATGACTTCATCCACCAGGTAGCGGCGATCGGAGAAACCCATCTTGAGGGTGTGCTTGCCGCGACTGTAGGTGACGTTGTCGGCGTATTCGTGCGTGTTTTGCGCCCAACCCGTATTGGCTTGCCCCACCAGGTTCGTGAAGTTCTGGAAATCGACGCCGGGAAAACCATGCATACCGCTGAGACCGCTTATATTAGGAATATCGAGGCCCCAATCTTGAGCGATGGGGGTGCCCATCGTGTTGCTATAGTAAACGGACTCATCGCGGCTAAAGCCGATGCGGGCCTCGTTCACCAACCGGGGCGAGAAAGAATGCGTCTCGGAGATATAGGCATTGGTAGTGTCCCGGTTCTGGGTATTGGCGTATTCCGCCCCGAGGCCATTGGCGTTCCCATCCTCGTTCTGGCGACGGTACTGCCAGCGTCCGGTGATGGCGTCTTTGCCGCCCCGGAAATTGTGATCCACGCGGACTGTGGGATAGTAGTCGGGATGGGCGTTGGGAAGGCGTGCCAAGTAGTTGTTTTCGTAGAAAACCCCGGTGGGGTTGGTGAAATTGGGCAGTGGAGTGTAAGTTGTGCCCGCGATTTTCGCCGCTACGCTATTGATCTTGTTGGGGCCGTTAGACCCGTTGGTGATGATGTTGCCAGGGAAGGGACTGAAACTGTTGGTGGCGACGTTGTAGGTTGTGGGGTCGTAGATGATGATGGGTGTGGGCAGCGTCAGCAGCGAGGAGAAATCGCCGTTGCGCATGGCCGCCGTGGGCACGGAGCCCTGGCTGACGTACCCGCCGGGCTGCATGAAATCTTCCATCTGGGCGAAAAAGAAGGTCCGGTTTTTTCCGTTGTAGAGGTGAGGAATAATCAGCGGGCCGCCGATGGTTCCGCCGAAGTATTGGTAGTATGCACCATTACCTTTCGTGTGCGTGAAGTAGTCGCTGGCATCGAGGGCGTAATTATCGGTGTCCCAATACGCCGCGCCATGAAATGCGTTGGTGCCGGAGCGCGTGGATATTTCGACGTGGGCGACATCCCCGTACTCGGCTGAGGGCGTGGCGGACACCTCGGTGATGTCTTGAATCGAGTCCATCGACATCGAAAGTTGCGGGCCGCTCCAGGCGCCCCAAGCCGGGGCCATGGCGCTGACGCCGTCCACCGAATAGAAACCGGAGTTGCTCCGCTGCCCGGACAGGTATCCGCCTTGCTGATTGGAGGAATCAAGATAGCGAAAGTCCATCGGGCTCTTGGACATCGGCAGATCCGCGATTTCGGTTCGCGTCACCACCGATCCGATCTCGGCGTTTTCGGTGTTCAGAGTGGGCGCTTGGGCCGTTACTTCCACCCTCTGGGTAACTTTGCCGGTCGTGAGCGTGGCGTCGAAACGAACGGTCGCCCCCGTGCCCACTATGATCTCGGTGCTGACCGCTTCCTCGAAGCCGTCCATCTTAACGGCCACTTTATAGGTTCCGGTCGGGACGTTGTCGAAGGTGTAGTCGCCCGCGCCGGTGGCCACGGTTTCGCGCTGAACGAGGGTCTGGGTGTTCGTCAGGACCACCTTGGCTCCCGGGACTACGGCACCGCTCGTGTCCGTTACCTGTCCCACGACGGAACCCAGGAACATCTGCCCCATCAGGGCCGTTGTGCACAAGAAGAAAAGGGCGGTGATTAAGACGCCGACCCTGCGACCGCTATTGAAGAATCCTTGAAGCATTTGCCTGTCCTTCCTTTCCGGAACCTCACTGATTTTTTCGTTGGACCTTTTCTTTGCTTACGAAGACTTGCAGTTTCTTAGTATGTGCAATTTGTCCACCATGCAGCGACCCGGCGAAGACAGTTTGTCAGCGTGAAGTTCCCCGGCTTGGGATACTGACTGGAGTTTCCTAATCAATTCATGGTCGTCGCGAGGCTTTGGTTGTGACAGTTTCAACGTAACCTAACGTGTGAGCACGTCAATCGGGGCTGGTGCAAGGGCTGTGGAGGTCCATGTAACCTCGAGGTAACGTCGTGAATAAGCGCATTGACGCGCCATGAGCGCACACTCTCCAGGGGAGGGTGGGGCATTTGGCACGGGAATGGTGAATCTTTTCCTGGGCGCTGTGGCCGTGCGGAAATCCGGCGTTCGAGCGTGAATCTCCACCAGCATTGCAGGGGTCTAACGTGTTTTCCCGACACCGCTTTTGCGACATTTTGCCCTTTTAAGGCGCCTTGTCCCGCCCCAGTTCGGCCTTTACCTGATTTCCCCTGACTAAGGCTTGACACGATGGGTTTCCGGCGCAATATAGTTTGGCAGGCGCTTATCGAAACGAAAGGCGCGCGGAGGCCAGGCACGGAAAAGCGAGTTGACGAGTCCGCTACCCATTCTCGAACCGCGGAGGAGGGCCAAGTTCCCTCCGCCGCCGCTCGCTCGGAACTGGAACGCGTCCTGGGCAGCCCGAGCTTTCGATATTCCGAACGACTCAGCCGCTTCCTCAGGTTCGTCGTCGAACAACATTTGGCAGGCAATGCCGGTCAGATCAAAGAATCCGTTCTGGCGATGGAGATATTCGATCGCGACTCGGCCTACGATTCACGGGTGGATTCCATTGTTCGTGTGGAAGCACGCCGCCTTCGGGACAAGCTAACCGCCTACTATGCCGCCGAGGGACGGGACAATGCCGTCATCATTGAACTTCCCAAGGGCGGCTACGTTCCCACGATCGGTTTCCGCCGTCCACCTGACCCAGCCGGTGAGCCCGTGTCAGGGACTGCGAGTGTCCCGGGAAAGCGGGAGATTCCGGTCAGAATCCTGGTCGTCGCAGGTTTCGCGTGCGTGCTGGTGGCGATCGCCCTCACGCTTTGGTTCCGCCCACGCCTGAGTGGTCCTGCCCCGCCGCTGCGAAGGCTTACCTCCGATGTGGGCCTCACCTTTCAGCCATCGATCTCCAGGGACGGCGAGTTACTGGCGTATTCCTCCGACCGGGGCGGCGCAGGGGACCTTGATATCTGGGTGCAACAGGTGTCAGGGGGAACTCCGCTGCGTCTCACCGACAACCCTGCGGATGATGTCGATCCGACGTTCTCTCCAGACGGCCAAACGATCGCCTACCGGGGGGAGGGAGAGGCGGACGGAGTCTTCCTGGTGCCCGCGCTCGGCGGCCAACGCACGCTTCTGGCTCGAGGGGGTTACCGGCCCCGATTCTCACCGGATGGCACTCACATAGCTTATTGGACCGGCGAGCGCAGGTTTCGCTCGGCCCAGATCTTTATCGTGCCGACGACCGGCGGCAACTCCGTTCAGTTCGTTCCCGATTTCCCCTATGCCGCCTATCCTGTCTGGTCGCCCGATGGGCGTTACATTGCCTTCGTCGGAAGTAGAAGCCAGCAGCTCAGAGAGGAGTCGAATACCGACGATTGGGATTGGTGGATCGCCCCGGTAGCCGGCGGGCCCTCCACGCGCCTGCTCGCCAGCCAAACGTTCGCGCAGCAAGGATTGCTGCCGCCGGAAACGGGCACGTCACACCACCGCATCGTACCAGATGGCTGGACAGACTCCGGCTACATCCTCTGTTCGGCGCGCCGGGGGGAGCAGACCAACATCTGGCGGCTGCAGGTCTCCACTCGCACCCGGCAAATCACGGGACCAGCGGAACAGGTCAGCTTCGGCGTCGGCCGGGAGGACCATCCTAGCGTGGCGGCGGATGGAGCGCTGGTCTTCTCGGTCATGACCCATAAGTCCGATGTGTGGGCGCTTCCCATCGATGCCAACACCGCACAACCACGGGGGCCGATTGCCCGGCTAACCTCAGGTGAAGGAAACTCCAGCCGTCCCATGGTGGCACAGCACGGCGACCGGCTGGCGTTCCTTTCGGATCGCAGCGGAAACGAGGATGTGTGGGTGAGGGATTTGAAAACCGGCACGGAAAGAGCACTGACGGCGACGGCGCAGAATGAGGCCTCGCCGCTCCTGTCGCCCGATGGCACGGAAGTGGCCTTCGGATACGCTCCCCCTTTGCGGGAATCGATATGGGTGGTTCCCTTCAGTGGCGGCAGCGGTAAGCAGATTTGTTCGGATTGTGGAGAACCGCGCGCCTGGCTCCCAGGTGGAGTCGGCATGTTGTACCAAAAGCTCTCACAGGGTGAATCTCTCATCGGTCGGGTGGATCGATCCGGGCGCACGGCACCGCTCCTCCACTCCACTGAAAGCGCGCTTTTCTCGCCTTCGGTGTCGCGCGATGGCAAGTGGATGGCGCTGATCGTCCGCACTCCTCCCAACGATCACCGGGTCACCGCCGTCCCTCTGCATGACGGGACCGCTGCGGCCAAGCCGGATTGGATTTCCGTGACTGAGCCGGGGCCGTGGGTCAACAAACCGCGTTGGTCCCCAAACGGCAATCTGCTTTATTACATCTCGGACCGCGATGGCTTCACCTGCATCTGGGCGAACCGGCTCGATCCGATCACCAAGCGGCCCGTGGGTGCTCCAAAGGCCGTGATGCACTTTCATAGCGGCAGCAGTTCGCTCGACACTGCGTACGGACTTGAACTCTCCGTCGCCGATGACAAACTCGTGGTGGACATTGGTGAGAGTTCCGGAAACATCTGGCTTGCCCCGGCCGTGAAACCGTAAAAGCATTTGCGGCAGCCCGTGGGTGGAGGGGCATTGTGGATAAACCGCCAATGCCCGGCGAAGCCCGCAACTCTATGGGGCAAACCCTACACCCTGGAGGAGCGGTAGGGGACTATTTGTCCTCATCGAATGAATGGAATTCGACGTCACCGCCTGTGAACTGCCACAAATGTGCCGCAGATGGCATTCTTGGACAATTTGTCGGAAAGCGGGATGGGATTCCACCCATAGGGAACGCGGCCGTAAACAACGAGGAGCTTGCCCGGCGCCAGCTCAATCAGGTCGGTGTAGCAGGTGCTTTTCTTGCTGAAGATGGCGGTGGTTCCAACGCACGTCCTTCCTTCATCGGAGCTGAACAGGATGGTTACCGGGCCGGGCCCCCCGGTCGTCAATGCCAGCATAACGTTGCTCAACAATCTCAGGTGGGGCGCCACACCTGCTGTCCCACTAGCAAATTACCGGCTGACTGGCGCAAGAAGCAAACCCGGGTTAGGATTAGGGTCCAGAGTATGAAACCAATTCGATTGACGGCCCACGCCATTGAGCAGTGTGTCGAGCGCGGGGCCAGCGAGATGGAAGTCCGCGAAGCCATCAAACGCGGCCTACGCGAGCCCGCCAAGCGGGGGCGCTTCATGTACCGGCTCAACTTCCAATACGCCGCGCGCTGGCAGGACAAATTCTACGCGATCAAACAGGTTGCCCCGGTGGCGGTGGAAGAGCAGAATGAGATAGTGGTCATAACGGTTTACACGTTTTATTTCTGAAGGGGGACGGAGATGCGCATCAGCTATGACGGCGAAGTGGACGCGCTCTATATTCGCTTGTTGGAGGGCGAATACCAGTGCCGCACGCTGCGGCTGACTGACGAAGTGAGTTTGAACATCGGCCCCGGCGAAGAGTTGGTGGGCATCGAGGTCCTGGACGCCAAGGACGTGCTGGGCAAGGGTTCGCCTCCGACCGTCGTCCTGGATAACGTGCTCGCCGTCGAGGGCGGAACTTAACCTAAATCGTGGCAACCCCTACTGTCACCAGCAAGACCGGAGTCCAGCGGTCGGAGACCTCCGCTACAGCGGTCGAACTCGGCACGTACGTGCGTAGCCTGAACTCCATGTACCGGGATTACGGGGAACGCTACCACGTACCCTTTTCTTTTCAATAAGCGCAGTCGGCCGTGCGGTTCGGAGCCCTGGGTGTCGAAGGCTGGGGGCACAACAGGTTATGGTGAAGCGGTGCTGGGAGGGGCAGCCTCGAACGCTGGGTAGTAGCCACGGCGGGCGAAAATCCTGTACGGGTGTTTTGGATTTTGGGCGCGGTCGGAGAGGCGGACGTCGATCTGGCGGAAGGCACGATCACTTCGAGTGTCAGTACTCTGGTAGCCGAGTGTATAGCGCTGTTTCAGCCGCGTGATGACGGCGGCCATGGCCTTTTGCACCGATCCCAGGGCAGCCATATCGATTATCTCTCCGCCCGTTTCGTCCATGATCTTGCTTACCCAGCGCGCGCCAGGAATCCAGCCGGGCTCGTCCAGTGTGCCTCCCAGGCGGTCATGTCCGAACCTGACGCTGTAAACGATCGTCTGGGTCTCGAGCGCCAACCGAATCACGTCGTCGCCGGTGAATTCTCCTTTCGCCGTCGGCACGTTGTCCGAGATCATGATGACGGCACGGCGCCGCCTGCCTGCCTCCTGCCCCAGATACTCAATCGACGCGTAGAGGGCGTCGGCGACGTTGGTGCCGCCCGCCGAGCCAATGCCCATGATGCGCTCGGCAATCGATCTCCGGTCCGTCGTCAGATCGACCAGGCGCTCGGGGTGCGTGGCGAAGGCATACAGGGCGACTTGATCCTCGGGCTTGAGCTGGGAAAGGGTGTCGTAGGCGGCGCGGTGCAGTTCACCGAGCACCGGCGATATGCTGCCGCTGCCGTCCACCACCAGGGCCACGGCCAAGGGCAGGTCGTCACGTGAGAAATATATAATTTTCTGCTCCACGCCATCTTCGAACACGCGGAAATCTTCCGGCTTAAGGTCGTCGGCAATCCTGCCCTTGTCGTCCCGGACCGTAGCCTCCACCAGCACCAGGTTGACTCTCAATATTAGCTTGAATCCGTCCGTTTCAGGCGGCGGCCGTCGGCTGCCGGGCGGGGGGCCTTGCGCCCAAAGTTCTGCACAGAGGGCGAACGCCCAGAAAGCAAGAGTGCTCGCTACGAGCGCGCATTTCATAGCTCACCGCCGGGATTCCCGTTCCCCCGCCAGGGGGCGCCTCGATCAGACATCAGGTTATACCGAGAGCCAGCCGGGGTCCGGCTGCAATACAACCCGGCATTTCCATTATGCACCTGGCGCGGCCGACGGTATACCAGATGTAGTAGTTGGATACCCAAGACTTACTGCTGGCTCATAGCGGAGAGGGAGCGGGGATGGGACAGACACCTCGTTTTAATGGTTTTCGAGCGGCGGAGTGTGGCTGCGGCCAGCGGTCGTGGACCCAAGGCAGAGAACGTTGACCTTCGCCCCACCGCGGCGGTCCCAGCGGCCGCCCGCGCGAAAACGAGTTTGACGCGGTGTCCCCGGGTTTTCACCTTGAGGACCCGCGCCTTTCGTGAGGTTTGGAAGCGGGGTTGAAGGGAAGAGCCCCAGACCTCAACGGCGGAGGTCGCTACACTTGCTGAGCCCGTCGATGGGTGTGGCGTGCAAGGTAGCCGTGACAAAGCTGCGAGAGGGGCGTAAGATAAACAGTAATCCCGGGAGGGAGGTATTAGCATGGGCCTCGACGTCTCGCCACAAACCGAAGCGCAAATCCGGCAGGAAGCGGAGCGGCAAGGCATCTCGGTTGATGCTTTGCTGAAGCGCCTCATGAACGACCAGGCCGTCGGCACTGCCGTTCGGACTTACCAAGCCCCCGAGTTGCCAGTTCTCCATCTTGGTCCCCTGGGGCCTCTCCATCGCCGCGACATCTACGATGACGTCCGTTGAACCGGGAGTTCTCGATGCCAACGTGTTGGCGTATGCCCTAAACGCCGACGCGGCTCAGCATGTGGCCGCCCGTACCCTCCTGGAAGCGGCACGTGATCCTTCGACAAGCCTGTATGTCACCTCGCAGATCCTTTGCGAGTTCTACTCGATTATCACCAACGTCCGCCGCTTTCCTAAGGCGGTTTCGGCGGCGGAGGCGGTGCGGATTCTTTCCACCATTTTGGCATTACCGGGCCTGCAAATCCTGCCGATGCCTTCGCCGGTGGTGGCGGGGTGGATTCACTTGCTGGGACGGCATGCCGTTGAAGGCGCGGGAGTATTCGATCTGCAAATTGTCGCTACGATGTTGGCGAATGGCGTTCAACGCATCTACACCTTCAACCCTGGGGACTTTCAAGTCTTTGCGGAATTAACCGTGGTGACGCCCACTTAGCGGGGACAAAGGAACGGTTCCTGACACCCTTTCCCCCCCTGGGGACTTTCAAGTCTTTGCGGAATTAACCGTGGTGACGCCCACTTAGCGGGGACAAAAGAACGGTTCCTGACACCCTTTCCCCCTTTGCGGAATTAACCGTGGTGACGCCCACTTAGCGGGGACAAAAGAACGGTTCCTGACACCCTTTCCCCCCTGACACCCTTTCCCCCAGAATCTTGGGGTCTGTACAAACCGCGAAGTAAACGGCGATTTCCGACACGCACTTTGCACTCGAAATATCATAAACGATTGCGCGGTCTCTTTAGAAACCCGCGAGCGGACCTACCTCTTCCCTCTCTATCTCTACGCAGTTGCAGAAGAGACGAAACATGGACAAGCTGGGCTTGGAGTAGAAGCCTCGCGTTGGCCGCTCGGCCCCGGCGGGCGGCAACCCAACCTAAACCCGCAGTTCATCGCTGACCTTGAAAAGCGGCTTGGGCTTTCGTTCGTCTCGGACGGCAAAGGCGATTTGAAGAAGACCTTCGGGCCGGAAGACGTGTTCGACTACATTTACGCGGTCTTCCACTCTCCCACCTACCGGACCCGCTACGCAGAATTTCTCAAGAGCGATTTCCCCCGCGTGCCGCTCACTTCCGACGCGAAACAATTCGGCGTGCTCTGCGGTTTGGGTACGGAGCTTGTCGCCTTGCACTTGCTGGAATCGCCGAAACTCGGCAAGCCGATTGCCCGCTATCCTGTCACCGGCCCGAACATTGTCGAGAAGGGTTTCCCGAAATATCTCGCACCTGGAGAAGCGGAGCCCGGCAAGGGCACGCCACTGCCAGCGGGCCGCGTCTATATCAGCAAGCCCGAACCGCAGAGCGGAACCAAGGGGCAATACTTTGAAGGCGTCCCGCCGGAAGTCTGGAATTTCCACGTCGGCGGTTATCAAGTTTGCGATAAGTGGCTCAAAGACCGCCGGGGCCACACCTTGACCTATGACGATCTGGAGCACTACCGGAAAGTTGTCACGGCCTTGGGTGAGACAATCCGCCTCATGGCGGAAATCGACGCGGCCATCCCGAAGTGGCCTGTGGAGTAGCATGACGTAACGAATGAGGAGTTCACCGGTGGCTGACAAAGACCCTAGATTTGATTGGTATGACGCCTGCATGAGGCAAGCGGAATTGGCCTATCAGAGCTTCAACGACCGGCGACAAACTGAATGGAAGGTCGCATTCGGACTCTGGACTTTGGTAATCGTGGCTATCCTTTACATGCCGGCGGACTTGCCGTGGTATGGTCGGACGCTAGGCGCCTTGCTCATTTATGGTGTCTACTCTTGCTGGCTACGGGGGGTATGGAAAGCAAATGAACAGGATAAGCAAAGACGCGACCATTTCAGAGATAATGCTGAGATGTTCCTTATTAATGCAACCCACCCAATCAAAGAAACATTCACGATCAAGAGCTCCGAGCTCGACATAAAGAAGTTTCTTTCCGACTGGTCCACGAAGTCCCACTTGGCGGCCACTTTCGTGCTCTTACTGGCGTTCGTGCTTTTGGCAGGCAGGATGACACAAAACCCTGGCAGACATCCTCAGGAAACGGACGCTGAAGAATTGAGGATTTTGGCCGCTGCCACGGCAAGGTCATCAGCGCAGGCATCCCAGTCCGCTGCGGAGGCAGCGCGGCTTGCGTTGGAGGTGGTAAGGATGACACCAAAACCTTCCCCTCAGCCCAAGGGAAGAGGAACAGTGCATAATCCGGGGGCTCCATGAAACGAGACATGGACTTGATTCGTGCAGTTCTGATTGAGGTTGAGAAACTCCCCTATGATGGGGGCTTTCACCATATTTCTGTGGAGGGGCACAGCGAAGAAGAGGTTACCTACCATGTGCTGCTTGCTCATGAGCACGGCTTAATTGATGCCGCTAACTTGACAACTATGGATGGCGTCTGTTGGAAACCGAAGCGATTGACCTACCAAGGGCATGAATTCCTTGATTCGGCCCGCAGTGACACGGTGTGGAATAAGGCCAAGGAAAAACTTCTTACCACAACCGGCACGATCACGCTTGAGGCTTTGAAGGTGGTGCTACCGCAAGTCATGATAAAGCTCGCTTGCGGCTAATCCGCGACCTCCCTCACTGCGCAAATCGACGCGGCCATTCCGAAGTGGGCGATTGAGTAAACTACGAAATGGACTTGCAGGGTCCCAACCCGGTTAAATCCGCAAAAGACCAAGCGCAGCCCGACATCTACCAGAGGCTAAAGAGTCGGGGAATCGAGTTTGAGGATATCTACCGGATTGTTCTATCTGAGACGCCACACGACACGTTGTTTATCGCGCAATGGTTTAAGGGGCGGAAAATAAGCCAAATCCTCAAGCAGGCAGACGATTGGAAGGCTCTTCTCAAAAAGGATTTCATCCTTTCACTTGACCGGGACTTGAAGTCCCGAGTTGAACGATCCATTCTGGGAACGGAGTTGCTCGTCTGGCGGGGTGTCGCTGAGGCCAACCCCCAAGTTGGACCTTGGTACTTGCAGTTTGTCAATTTGGTTTCAGACAAGCCACTAAACGGCTCTCCGGCCCAAAATCATTCTGGCCCGCAGATTATAGCGTTCAATCCAACCACTAAGGAAACTCGGCGGGCCGTAATTCCACATGGCAAACCGCTTGACCTAGCCGCCACAGCAGCAGCCTGGAGGCGCGCGTTTGAGAAAATTGGATTATGGGATCAGATGTGGAAAGGAGACCTTTCACGTCGTCTCGTTTCCAGGCGCCCTCGGCAAGGATGGCCTGTCTACCAACGCTTTATAATCCCTCGCCTGTATGAGTTCATGAATTCCCACTATGACTCGCCCGGCCACCATTGGGCACGGCACGGCGCGAAGCTAAAACGCCGCCGAGCAGATTTGCCTAATCAACTTCTTGTAGACATGCTTGAGATACTTAAGATGGCACATCCTCATGTCTTTGCAGAATATACCATGCCCCAGATCAAGTCTGCCGTGCGGCGACATCTTGAGCGGAAACGAAGGGAAAAACCCCAGGAACTATCTCGCCCGATTAGTCCGAAAATGCCAACTTAATACTTTTGACCGCCGAACGCTTCGATTCCATCATGCAGTCTTGATATGTGCCAAGGGAAGCAGGCGAATTGTGGATGACCAGCCAGTCAGCCATTCGGCCTGGGATTTCTCGAGGCCGTCTGAAATGCCTCCGGGCCGGGCGCCAGGAAGAATTGTCCAGGTGAAAATTATGAAGTGGGTGAATTTCATAACGGTCGTCTGGCCTCTCATCGGCTTTATCGCGATTCTCGCTTTTTTCGCAGCCTTCCACCGCCCGCTGCGACAAATCCTGGAACAATTCAATTGCTGTGACCTCATACGTCTTAAGCTAGGACCCCTAGAAATTGAGAAACGGCGCAGCCGCAAGCCAGTGCGTACCCGCAGCCGAAAGAGGATGTGATCTACGCCTCGTACGAACTGTCGCTGCCCACACAAATTTCCCTGTCGCCTTCTCTGGCACCGCGGGTGGCGTCGACATCGCACTTTATGTCGGCGACCGGGCCTCGTGGTACACTCAGTCCAGGCGTGAGTTCGTTGGCGCGGCGGGGAGAGCGTCCTATGCAGGTCGTGAAGACTAAAGGTGAGGTGGGACCGGACGGGCGGTTGCGGCTGGACGTGCCCGTCGAGCTTCCTGCCGGCACCGTCGAACTCGTCCTGGTGGTGGGTGGCTCGCCCCAGCCGAACGGATCCAAATATAACTTCGCCGGCGTGGTGGGAAGACTCGAGTGGCAGGGCGACGCCCTCGAAGAGCAGAGAAAGCTGCGCAAGTAAGTATCCTCCGGCAAAGCCGGAGGCTTTAAAAACAGTGAGCCGCTCAAAGCGGCTGCGGGGGCGCTACCGCGGCCCCGCAAAACCATTGTGGAGCGATGGCACCGCATGTCGTGGCG
>JBEKLF010000047.1:0-39738 GCA_050010335.1 Terriglobia bacterium | reverse complement strand
ACCCCGACTCTCCGCCTGCTCCATCGGGTAAAGATACCGCATCGCGACTCGGTTGTCCAGAAGAAGTTACAAATATCTAAGGCTTATTGCACTTGGAGGATTGAACAAATTCACCCTGATCGGCTGACAGGCACGTGTGCGCTACCTGCTGTATAATGGCAAAAGCAGCGGACCCACGAAAATAACTCCCGCTCAGACTCCGGACCGTCTCGTACCCTACCTCAGGTAAGGTACGCGGCAGCGGCCGTGTGAGACGAGTTTACGATGGGTTCTGATCCGCCATGCGCCGCCAATCGCTCGGGACGCATACGCTTCGCTACACCCTTGAGATGGGAGGCCCATGATGTCGAGGTCAAGAAAGGTGTTCATCCTGTGCGCGGTTGCCGTGGCGCACGCAGCCCTGGTCGGCGACTTGCTTCGACCGCAACTGTTATCCGCGCAGACCGCATCGCCGCAACTCGCGGACGATCCCCGCGCCGCGTGCGCAGCCGACGTGCAAAAGCTGTGCCCCAATGTGCCGACAGGCGGGGGACGCATCATCGCCTGCCTCCAGCAGCACAAAGAGGAAGTCTCGGACCGTTGCAAGCAGGCCATCGTGAGCGCGATGCAGCGATCGAAGGGAGGCGCTGGTCCTGCCGCTGGCCCCGCCCCTGCTCCCGGCGCGGGCCCCGCGCCAGCGCCGGTCCAGCAGCCCTATGCGGGCCCTACGGTGAGCGCCCCGCCAAGTCCCGCCGCGCAACGACCGAGCCACTCTTCCACAACCACTGCCTCCGGTTCCGCCGAGCGCTACTTCCTGATGAAGCAGGAAAAGATCATCGACCAAGGTTTGGGTCAGGGAAGACCGGCCTACGACCTGATGATCCCGACGACCTGGCAATTCAAAGGCTGGGTGAATATTAACGCTGCTGAAGGCGGGTGTTTCGCCGATTGGTTCGCCGTCGTCGGCGACGCAAAAAGCGCCGACAACTCGATTGAGTTGCAGATGCTTCCCCAATTCACCTGGCAGTACATGGATGATCCCGCCGGGCAACGCCAAATGCAAATGCAGAACCAGAAGGACGCGCAGTTCGGGATGAAGCCTTGCCCGGTGCGGGCGCCGGTCCCGGCGGCGGAGTTCCTGCGCCAGGACATCATCGCGAAGTATAGTAAGGGTAGGACGGTGGTTTCGATTGACCCCTTTCCGGAACTTGACCAGATCGTCCGGCACCAGCTCGGACTGCCCCCCACTGCTGCGGGCGGCAGCGCGAGTGGGGTTCGTACGGATGCCGCCCGCGCGCGGCTCACCTACAACGACGACAAAGGTATGCCCATGGAGGAATGGCTTACGGCGGCCGTCGTCGTGCGCCCGATCCCGGCCGGCGGCCGCGGGGCAGCCTACGATTGGCACGCCGTCATGGTCATGGCTTACCGGACGCCCAAAGGCCAGCTCGATGCCAACGACCGGCTCTTCAAGCTGATCGTGAGCACTATTCACCCCGAGCTGGAATGGGAGAAGTGGAGCAATGGTGTCATTGCCTCCCTGTATCGCAAGAAGCAGGAGGAGTTGGCGAAGCAGGCGGCGATGCTCGCGCAGTTCCGGCAACACGTCGCGGACACCATCAACGGCGTCGTCGCCAACCGGGAGGCCGGCGCCAACCATGCTGTTTATGGCGAGAGTCAAATAATCCGCGGCGTGCAGACCTTCCGCGATCCAACGAGTGGTGCGACGTTCGAGCTTAGCAACCAGTTCGACCACGCCTGGCTGAATGGGTCGAATCAGTACGTCATGAGCGATGACCCGACCTTCAATCCCAACGGCAATCTCACCGGCAACTGGACTGCGTTGCAGGTGGTTCGATAGCAACCTTGACCGAGGTGCGCCGCGCGTAGGCGTAATGAGCGGCAGGCGGCGCGCACGATGTCGCCTATGAAGCCTTTGGCGTCGCCGAAGAGCATCAGGGTTTTATCGTCTTATATTGCATGGGAGGTGAGAGAGTTCGTGGCATGGCCATCCTGGCCATGTCGGCGCACGGGCGGGACGCCCGTGGCACAGCTCGTGCGGGCAGGATGCCCGCGCTCCCAGCCGCGCTTACACCAGGGTCACTGTATAGAACCGGCCGGGTGCTTCCGGCGGACATGTTAGGGTTTTGCTGCTTCCCCCAACCTTTACTTCCGCCGCCACGTAGTAATCCATCAGCGGACTTGACAGCTTGGGCCAGTGAATCTCGCCGTTATAAGTTCGTCTTTCTGCCAGGGTCAAGGGCGACGACTTCCAACTTTCCGTCTCATTCGAGCGTGTGAACAGGGCCACGCGCCCCACCTGCGTAGGCCCTGGAACCACCGCGGAGATTCGCACGCGCTCCCCTTCCCGGAGCACGGTCGGCCGCGTGGGGACGAACGCCCTGGGCGCGGCGGTGGGGTTTGGCCGACGCAATTCCGCAAACGAGCGCTCCACTTCCGGCGGCAATTCGCCCAGAAATTCCTTCATCGACGCGCGCAGCCGGTAGAGGGCCAGGCGCTCGTACTTGTTGTGCATCGACGCCAGTTGTCCGAGGTCGTTCCGCGTGCTCACAATCTCCTGGTAATCAAGGAAGACTTCCCTGACCATGGGCGCCATCTTCAGCCAAAGCGGCACACCTTCCGCCGAGATCAGCCTGCGTCCCTCCTCCGCCTTGTTCTGCTTCCTTAGATCCGTTGCCTGCGTGAGCTTCTCGTTCAGGTGGAACGCCAGCGACCACGATTCAGCGTAGGGCGTGAGAAATTCGACAAACCGCGTAAGGTAGTTCAGTCGCTCGCGCTCACCGGGGCTCGTGGCGGCAGCGGTTAGAGCCCGGAGCTCACGGGCCACCTCCGCTTGCGATTTCTTTATATTGTCAGGCGGCTCGTAACCGCTCCAAAACTGGAATGCTTCGTCATAGTCGCCGGTGTATTCATGGATTTCGCTATGGCCGTCCTTTATTTCTCCCGTCCACGACGAAAGGATGAGCCGGTCGCGGTCCGTATCTTCCAGCACCTTCGCCAGTTTCTGCGCCCGAGGTTCGCGCGCCTGGGTCGAGGCGTAATCCAGGAAAAACTTGGCCGGGGTTAGTTCCTTGTCCCATGAATATTTGGACTGGAAACCCGCGTCGATGTCCATCATGCGATGGCGCCAATGGATTCCCATGAGTCCCTGGCAGCCGTACTTCTCCGCGAGGTCCATGTCGCGGACGAAGCGATTGACGTGCAACTGCGGCAGCCACATGGCGGGGTCGTCTTCCAGCCACGGAATCGGCCAGCGCTCGCGCCCCTCCAGCTTGCCGTACTCTTCGCTGACGGGATCCCAACCCAAGTTGTCGTTCAGGGACGTAAAGATGATGTCCTCGGGCAGCGATTTGTGGAAATAGGCAAAATGCCGCACTACCCCGCCCCATCCCGAAAGAACCATCCGCTTGTCGGGCGCATGGCGTTTCAGAAAGTCATGTGCTTGCTTAAAGGGCGTCACGGAAAGTGGGACGTCGGCCTTCTGGCTGGCCCAGTTCATCTGTTCGTCTTCCCATAGCCATACGTAGTCTACCGAAGGGTAGGCTTCCAGCAGGTTGGCCAGCCGTGCCTCCAGAATGTCCTTGGCGGCAACGGACTCCGGATCAATTCGAGGGCCGGGAATCTTGGGGTCTGGCGGCACGTAATGCGCTTCCGGCGGCGTCGCGCGGAAGATCTCGTCAGGGATTTGGTACGGTTCGAAACCTACGCCGGTTCGAATGCCCAGCTTCTGCGCGTAGCCCAAAGCCTCGGCCCAAAGTTTCTGCGCGAATTCCGCATCCTCCCAACAGCTTTTTGCCCGCGTGGTGGCCTCCGCGCCGAAGACCTCGCTGTCAAAAAAGTCTGGCGACCCCATGCCAAAGCGCGAAGTCCGCTCGGGCAGGTACCCCCATCGGTTGGTGGCGCTGGTGTCGGTATAGGATAGGTGGCCTGACCCGGCGTATTCGAAGGAGAGGAACGACTCCGTCCACTGCTCCGGGCCCGAATACACGTGCACACCCAGGGTGTTAAATCGCATCCTGACCATGGCTTCCAGGTAAGCGCGCCAATCCTCACGATTATAGACGCTGACGCAGTTGAGAAAGTCCGGCCAGGGAACGAGGCCGCGAACCTTGAAGCGCGGCTCGGCGTGCCAGGATTCGCCCTCGGGCGGAAGGTTCAGGCCTTTGCTCGAATCCAGCGGGTAAACGGGCCCATCGAGGCCAAAGAATGCGCCCTGGCGCTCAAGGAAATCGAATACCGCATAGAGAACTGCCTGCGACGTGGCTCCCGTCAGGTTCACGCTCTCGCTCGCCGGGTGCGTGATTTCGTAGGCTTCCGGGTGTTTGAACTGATCTTTATTGACGCCGAGGGAAAAGACAAAATGTCCCGCCGAGGGGGTGGCGTCACCCTGAGCCGATTCTACCAGACCGCTAGCCAAGCCTAAACCGCGCAGTCCTCGCGCCAATTCCCGCGAAGCGAATTTCTGCTCGAAACCGGAATCCGGCTGCCGAACAATCCACACCACCTGTGACGGGCTGAAGTTTGCCTTCATCTGAAGGCCGCCTGCTTGGCCGGCACCCGGGTTCCCAGCCCCTGATGTCGTCGCACCCGCCAAAGTCAACGCGGGAGTGGCGCCGGCCGCGAAGGATCCCGCGCCCAAACAGAGTGCAGAGTCTTGCAGGAATTTACGCCTGCCTATGGGTTTCTTGACGCTCATTTGTTTTCTCCTCTGGAACTCGCGGGCAGTTCTGCCTGGCGGTTCCGGCTCTCCTCACTCAGACGGAGGATGTCCTGTTCTGATTTATTCGCGCTCAAGGATTCAGCCAGGGCAAATTCGCGTTGTGCCGTCGCCGAGTCGCCGCGCTGGCGTGCCATCTGGGCATAGAGGTAATGCGCCTGACCGTCCCTGGGGTCCAGTTGGACGGCCCCCCGGACGGCGGCCCACGCTTTATCCTTGGAATTTGTTTTCGAGTAGGCTTCCGCCAGTTGATAATCGACGTCTCCCCTTCGCGGATTCAGGTGCTGAGCCCGCAGCAACAAGGGAATCGCGTCCTCGAACCGGCGCTCTTTGTTCGACAATGCGCCTAAGGTGAAAAGAGTTTCGAAGCTGGTGGGCGTTGCTTGGAGTTGTTCGCGCAGGTCCGCTTCGGCTTCCTGGAAATGCCCCACTCGGGCCTCGGTAGCCCCCAGCAACAACTTAATGTTGGGCCAGTTCCCATCCAATGCGGCTACGGCCTTGAATTCATCCAGGGCTTGGGGAAAGTTGTTCAACCCCGCGTAGGTCTGGCCCATCAAGAAATGCACTTGGGCTGTATTCGACTGCTGCGAGCTTAGAAGTCCCCCGAGGATGCTCTCGGCTTCGTGCATGCGTTTCAACCGGACATAGGCGGCGCTTAAAGCGAGAAGGACATCCGGGCCGCCGTCGGCCTGGAGAGGCGCGAGCATCTTAACCGCATCTTCATATTTATCCAACTCCAGGTCGCAAAGACCCAGGAGTTCTTGCGCCTGGCGACTCTGCGGGTCGCGGGCAAGAAACCGCTCCAAAGCAGGCGCCGCCTTGGCGTATTTCTCCTCCTGAAAATATGCGATTCCGAGATTTAAGTAGACACCCGTGAGGGAAGGATCAATTTTCAGCGCCGCTCCATATTCACGAGCGGCGTCCTCAAACTTCCGCTGGTGCGCGTAAACAACACCCAGGTTGGAATGTCCGGCGGCAGAATCAGGAATTTGCCGAAGAAATTGCCGATAGGATTCGGCGGCGAGATCCCACTGCCCCGCATCCTGGAACCCTTTTGCCTTGGCAAACAGGCTTTCGGCATCGGGTGATTGAACAGGTTGCGAATAGAGAAGGTAGCAGGGGAGGAAAAGGAGAACCAGTAGGAACGCCTGCCGAAGCTTCACCCAATTATCCTTCACCAGAGTCGTTGGCGTTCGAGCAAAACGAGCGGGGAGTTGAGTCCAGGGGACTAGTGAGGTGCCTATTCGTTCTTCCCCCAACCGCAATCTCCCCGCCCGTGAAAGCCCGCAGCGATGCTTGGAGCGGGCGAAAAGCTAGAATACAAGTTTCAGTGCCATCTGCATAATGCGGGGGTCCGCCGCTCCGTTAACTTGACCAAAGCCCCCGCTGCCCACGGTCGTGGCAACCGAGTTGAAATTCGCTCGATTCCAAATGTTGAACATCTCCGCCCGGAACTGGAGCTTCAAGCTTTCATGAATATCAAAATTCTTGAAGAAGCCGACGTTCCAGTTGTCATAGCCGGGCCCCACGGTGGTGTTCACGCCCGCGTTCCCATAAAACCCGAACGGAGGCGGAGTGTAAGCGTTAGTGTTAAACCATTCTGCCACGGTTTTCGGTCCGGAAGCGGATTGCCCCGGCACCACATCGGGCCGGCTCGCCAAGCCTTGAGTGCCGGTCGACAAGCCCATCGTGAGTGGTGCGCCGGACTCCAGCGTGATGATCGCCGTTGATTCCCAGCCCTTCAGGAAGGCCGCCTCAACGCCTTTCATTTGGCGGAAGAACGGTAGTTCGTAAACGTAGTTGATGGCCATGACGTTGGTTCGGCTAAACCCGGTAAGTCCATAATCGGCCTTTTCGTTGTAGGCATTCTGCGGGTAGCTGGAGAGCCCCCAGGCCTTCGACCAGGTGTAGACCGCCCCGAAGCTCAGCCCGTTCGTCATTCGCCGCCGCAAATTGATCTGAAGGGAGTCGTATGTCGAGTGCCCCACCGGAACGGTTCCCGAGATGGACGACCATCCCTGATAAGGACGGACGTAATCGGTGGCAACGCGCGTCTGGCAGGGGTAAGGAGTTGTGGGTGTGCAGGCAATGCGCGGATCGAAGTCGTAACCCCCGGTCGGCAAGGGTTGATTGATATTGTTCCCGTACTCCAAATGGGTGCCGCGGCTGCCGACGTAAGCGACGGAAAGCGAGGTGTTGGACGAAAGTTCACGCTGAATATTGAAGCTCCAACTTTGCACCATGGGAAGGTCATAAACATGGTCCAAATAGCCCAGGGACAAGGGTGCGAGAGGCGCAGCCACCCCGGACGAAGGATCGTTGAAGGGAGGATTGAAGAAAGTCGGGATGCTGGCAAAGGGCGGATTGCCCACCAGCCCATACGAATCATTTCCCTCAATGCGATGGTAGCCGACCCCGTATCCACCGCGAATTGCCCACTTGCCGCTCCCCGTAGGATCATAGGCGAAGCCGAAACGAGGGGCGGGCGTGTTGTAGTGATTCTCGACGAGGCCAATGGGTGTACCACTCTGTCCTGCGATGACCATCCCGTTCAGCAGGTTCCCGGTGTTCGGAAGAATCACATCTTCCGGCGTAACGGTGGGCGCCTGGGCGGGATTGTATTGGCTCGGCAAAAACGTGCTCAGGTTCTTTCCGTAGACGTGGGGGATGAAAAACCAGCGCAAACCGAGGTTCAATGTCAGCTTGCGCGTCGCTTTCCAATCATCCTGGGCGTAGACCTCCGTTTGGTGGAAGTTGTAATACGGCTCCCTGAAGGTATTCAGCTCCGAATATTGCACGGGAAGCCCCAGGAGGGCATCGGCGACGGCGTTGCCGGTAAAGGAACCATCAAACGAGTAGGTTCCCTGGAGAGACGGCGAGGTCTGGGATTGAACGGGGGTGATCGAGAACATCGACGTCGCGCCGAATTTTATGCTATGGGAGCCAGTGATCTTCGTCAAATCGTCGGAGAATTGGCTGAGGTTGTGATGCGCCCACCACGGGCCCCACAAACTGCTGATTCCCCCATAGCCCTGGCCCAAACTCATATCCGGAACCACGTTGTAACCCGGATTGAGCGGATTGACCGCCGTGTAGCCGGAAGGTAATTGATACGCCCCCTTGATGATCATCGCGGGCGGTTTCGGGGAACCATAGTTACTATTGTAATTGTAGGAAATTTCGTTCAACAGGCTGGGATTGACGATCGTCGTCAGCTTGATCGTCAGATTCCGCGAAGGCACGTTGAACTGCGAATGAATGTTGGGGAAGGAATCTCCGGACCACGCGGTGGTGGGGTCGTTCTCCACCCAGCCGTCGTGGACGAAACGCACGAAGGCTTTGACCTTTTCGGAAACATTCTGGTCGACTCGGACGATCTGTTCGGTCCAGTTTTGTCCGGAGGTTGCTCCCGCCACGTAATTGTAGAATCCCGACGTCGTGGGGGCGGGAAAGTCCTGATTCATGATCAATTTCACATTGTTGTTGATGCAGGTGGGATCAATCTGACTTCCCGTGACGCAGGGCCCCCCTCCGGGTGCAGTGAGCGCGGTTCCGGTCAAGGGATTGATAGGGTTGGTCAGTGCACCAACGGCGGTGAAGTTTCCGCCTACCATGTCCGCAGTCGGCGTTGCCGCTACAATCGGTGAAGCCGTTCTCTCACGGAGCCATTCCTCATCCCAGAAGAAGAAGGTCTTCGATTTGGTGGTGTTGTAATGCCCGGGGATGTAGAACGGGCCGCCGAGGGTGTACCCGAAATCATTGTAATGGAAAGGCGTAATCGAACCACCCGCAGCGTTCAGGAAGAAATTGTTGGCATCAAAGATGTTGTTGCGAACATAGTCATACGCGTCACCGTGAAATTGACTCGTCCCGGACTTGGTGACGGCGAGGAGTACCGCACCGCCCGCCGTTCCATATTGCGCGCTATAGTTGCTGGTGAGGACCTTGAATTCGGCCAGCGCGTCAGGCGGTGGAGCCGTCATGGGCGACGTCGCATTACCCATATCGGTGTTCTGGCCGCCGTCCAATTGGTAGCCAGTCATGCTTTGGTCGAAACCATTAACATTGAACCCCTTGGAGTTATAAAATCCTTTGCCTAACTCATCCCCAGCCACCTTGATGGCGCCTGGGACCATTTGTTGCAGTTCCATGAAATTGCGGTCGAGGATAGGGAGCTGCGAGATTTGCTCGTTTGACACCGTCTGACTTGTCTCGCCGCTTTGGGTTTGCACGATTGAGGCGGTCGCCGTCACCTCAACGTTTTGCTGGACCTTCCCCAATTGCATGGAGAAGTTAACCTCCAGCCGGTCGGCGACGTTTAAGATGGTATTGGAGCTGGCCGCCGACTGAAAACCGGTCGCGGCAACGGAAACCCGGTAGGTTCCGACCAGAAGGTCCTCGGCCACGTAAATGCCCCTTGGCCCGGTGGTGACGGTTCGCGCCACCACTCCCGTCCCGACGTTCGTGATCGTCACCGTGGCCCCAGGAAGAGCCGCCCCGCTTTGATCGGTGACAGTTCCGCTAATCGTCCCGCTCGTTTGCCCGCTAACCATTAAGGGAAAAGCCAGGAAAACCCCCAGGCTCAATAGTCTGAACAAGAACCTCGACTGCACAACAGGTCTCATGATGCTTGTCTCCTCATTGATGATTTGGGCGTCGCCATGCGACCAGTCACTTGGCGATATTGACCGAGCCCATATTCAAGATCCGGCGCAAGCCGCGTGTTTATTACTTTCCACGGTGCGACTGGCGGTCAATCAAACCCTGGATCTGGAGAACCCTAAAGACCCGACGAAAGGAAAATGGAAGAACCCGAACGACCGTGTGACTTTCGTGCTCGCGGTGTTGGTCCCTCTCAAAGTGGTACATTAGCGGTAACGATTCCGACAGACGTTCTACCACCCTCCTTATTAGGTGTCAAGCATTTATTGGAAGTCGGTCTTTCTTGTCTGCATCCCTTCCAGCGTCTATCTAACGACGGGTAAGCTCGCGCCTTCTTATTCCCGGCTTGCGCCAGTCCCGGCAAGTACCGTTTCACTTTCAATGGGGACAGCGCGGGTGGACGCTGTCTGCAAATGACGCGTTTCGCGGAACTTGTACAAATTGGACCGCAGCACGATGGAGGGATTCAAATAGTGGGTGGCGGGGATGGAGCGGCCATGAAAAGCGTGCTCAACGATCAGCCGGATGGCATTTTGCCCTTGAACATAAGGGCGTTGGTAAATCGAGGCATGAATAACATGCTTTTCGAAGAACGGCACCATTTCCTGGAAAAGGTCCGTGGTAATCAAGCGCACCTTACCGGCGAGGCCAGCGGCCTTGAGGGCATAGCAAACCGGCATGCAGAGCACGGTGTTTACGTACAATCCTTTGATATCGGGATATCGGTGGAGGATGTTCAGGCATTTTTCAAAAGTTTCTTCCTCGTCTTCGTGGCCTTCAACGACCTCCGTAACGACGCCTCCTTCACAACACTGGGGCAACGTGGTGCAAAAGCCTTCCGCCTTCTTCCGATGGTCCTCCGTGTGGAGCATTCCGGTGACGACGGCCGTCTTTGCCCCGGGGGGAAGAGACCACGCCATGAGTTCTGCCGCTAATCTCCCTCCGAGTTCGGGATCAATACAAACCACGGAGGAGCGGGAACTGCCGGGCGCATCGGAGGCTACACAGATCACGCGGATGTTCTTCAGTTCCGCCTCGTCGATGAGTGGTTTGAGACACTGGGGGTCCCCCGGGGTAAGGATGACCGCACGGAGGTCCGCACTGAGCATTTCCCTTAACCTCTCACATTCGCCCACGCCCAGCCGTTCGCTGGGCTGGTAATCAATCTCCACTCCCATCGACCCGGTTCGGCGGCTTTCATCCAGAATTCCATCGCGCAACTGATCGTAAAAGATGTGAGGCTCGCGAGGTATGACAACACCGATCCTGACCGTGGCACGCCCCACCGAGAGCATCCGGGCCGCGAGGTTTGGGGTATATCCAATATGCTGGGCAATTTGTAGAATTCTCTTCCGCGTGGCTTCGCTCACCCCTTTACGAGCATGCAGGGCACGGTCAACCGTGCCGAGCGACACCTTGGCAAGTTCGGCAATCTTGGGAATCCCAATTTTTTCTTTTTTCCGACAGCGCGGGCTTCTGTTGGCAAGTTTCATGCTCGATTAACTCCGAAAACGGCGGAGGGAATAATCGTCATCATGCTACTCTTCCCCCGCGTTTGACGCCACCGCACCATCATGACCACAATTCCATGCTCTACCGGGCCTGCGGCCAACGCGTCCCGATTGCGACGGGTTTTCGGTAACGTTCCCGCATCATAAGCTCATCGCTGGCACGCGTCAAGCGGTCGTCTCGCGGAAGGGTGAAACTTTGGAGCGCGGGCATCGTGCCCGCCACAGCGGGCACGATGCCCGCGCTCCGCTGCCAACTTCCCTTTTGTCTTCCTGAGCGCATGACATACAATGCTACCGTACGGATCGCCACCCCTCATTCTGGAGAGACGACATGAGAAGACGGAGATTCTTAGCTTCCTCGCTGGCGGCCTCAGCGCTTGCCGGCGCAGCGCCCTCGGCGGATGCAGCAACCCTGGAAACCGCGCCGGCAGACGCCGGCCGCGAGTACTACGACTTACGGAGATACCAACTGCGCCGCGGCCCGCAGCAACAAACAATTGACGATTTCTTTCGCGACGCTGCTATCCCTGCGATGAACCGCATCGGGATCAAGCCGGTCGGCGCTTTCACTACCGCCATCGGACCCGGCAGCCCCGCCCTTTATATCGTGGCGCCGCACCCATCGATCGAATCCGCGGTTACCATACACGACCGGGTAGTGGCGGACCCGGAGTATATGAAAGCCGGCGCCCCGTATATGAATGCCCCACCGACGGCGCCTTCCTACATGCGCATGGAAACCTTCTTGCTCGCAGCCTTCGCCGACATGCCGAAATTGGAGGTGCCGCCCGGCACGGCCGAAAACCAGCCGCGCATTTTTGAGCTTCGCACCTACGAGAGCCACAGCCGAAAGGCTGGTCGCACCAAGATGGCAATGTTCAATCGGGCCGAAATCGCGATCTTCCGGAGAACCGGTTTGCGACCCGTGTTCTTTGGCGAAACGATGGTGGGCTCGGGCATGCCCAGTCTGACCTACATGCTCACCTTCGCGAACATGGAGGAACGCACGCGTGCCTGGGCCGCATTCGTCGCCGACCCCGAGTGGAAGACTCTGAGCACAACGCCGGGCTTTACCGACCCTGAGATTGTTTCCAACATTAGCAATGTGATTCTCTCACCCACGCCGTACTCACAGATTTGAGGGGATATCAAGAACCGGGGGGAGTAGAGCATGAATACAGGCTTAGCTCTCTTGCCACCGCCGCTCTTACCAAAATATTGGCGTCGACGACCAAAGCTCTATTCGGCATTCCGCCTCTTTGCGCGCGCCGAGCGGCGGATTTCCTTATACTCGTCCATCAACTCGTCTTCCGTGGCACCCCACGAGGTGATCATATCGTCCAAATCCTTCGCGGCGGCCCGCATGGCTTCCAGCTCAGCCTTGCGGCTGCGTTTCTGCGCAGGAATATAGAAGCCGAGCGTCTCGCCGTGCCGGGTGATCGCCAAGGGTGTACCTGATTCGAGGAAGCCGGCCAGGTTCTCCCTGAATTCACGGATTCCGATCTTGAGGGTTTCCATATTGTGTACTCCTTGTACACAAGATACCACAGTCCCGAACCCAATTGCTAGCCCGCTTTCGATGATTGCAAACTCTTCGGGCAGACGCCACTCGGGCGCGGATGAGCCCGGCGGCGGTCGGAATCAAGCGGCGTGGCTTGCATCCAAAGCACAAGGAGGAGGCAAAAGGAAGCCGTCGATAACCACCTGTTTCCCTTTGCGCCTTTGCGTGAGATGTTTTGCTCTTACCGTGTGCGCTTCTTCTTCCGCCCCGGAACAATGCGCGCATCGCTCGGCGCCCAGGCGCCCAAGCGGAACGTGCGGCTGTAACCTTCCGATAAATCCGCGATGGTTACCTTCACCGTTCCACCGGCATCGCACGAATAGGTTTCCTCTGCCTGCCGCTCAAGGCCCTGGTCAAGGTGCACGACCGGCACGCGGCTAAGGTCCGCGGTGTCCCGCAGCGCCGGGTCAAACGCGAACCGAATGTCGTCCCAGACGGTGATGTCGCCGGCGGGGCGTCCGGCCTCGGTAACTAGAAATAAATCATCAAGATGACTGCATTCGAGATAGCGGAAATGGCCAATGTTATGGACCGGCGTGTACTGGCGCGACTGGACCAGTGGCGCCTCGCCGGGCGCCGGTAAGGGCGTTCCCTTGGAGAAGAGGGGGTCAAAGACCACGGATTGGCCGCCGTCGGCTTCGCGCCACACCCCGAAATGGCGAGTGAACTTATCGCGCAGGACGTAGCCTGCCTGGGCATCAGCCTGGATCGCCAAACCGATGGCGGTGGCGGAGCGAGTGTAGGCTGAGCGTCTTACCCGGCGGCCGAACGCCTCGCGGAGAGTGCGCGCTACAATCGGAAGCTCGCTTCCGCCACCCGTGACGTAAAGGGCTTCAAGCTGCTGCCGCCCCTCAGCCGGGGCCGAGGGCGCGGACAGGCCGAATCCATGCACCTCGAGCAGGTCCTCCGTGGCGTGCAAGGTCTCCTGAACCAGCATGTGGGAGCGCGCATAGAAGTCAGCCACTCGCAGCGAGACCTGCGGCCAGCCCTCACGCACCGCCCCGAGGTCAACAGAAATATGCCGCGTGTTGGGTTGCACGCTTTCCTTTTGGGCGCGGCATTCCTCGTGAAGGTGGAACATCTCCGCCTGCGAGAGGCTGTCGCGATCGCCCGCGCTGATCTCCGCCGAATCGAGAGCCAGCTCCGCGAGGATTTCGTCAAAATCGTCTCCGCCGAGCGCGCCAATCCCCTCCGAAGCGATGACGCGGTGTTCGCTCTCGTCCAACTCAACCAGCGAGGCATCAAAGGTTCCCCCTCCCAGGTCATACACGAGGATATGGCCCTTCGCTCCTTTCGGTCGTGAGGTGCGGTCGCGGTGGCCAAACTCGATACTCGCCGCCGAAGGCTCATTCAAAAGTCCCAATATGTGGAAACCGGCTTGCCGAAAGGCCTCGGCCGTCAAGAACCGCTGGTTGCCGTTGGCATTCGCCGGGACTCCCAACATCACCTCGAGAAGGCCTGATTCCACACTGGGCAGGTTGGAATGCTCGAGCAAATTCATCCGCAAGGCCGAACACAGCTCGCCCAGTAATTGGAGCATCGGAACAGTCTGGGTCGAGATCTGAACCAGGGTTTGTGGGCCGGCCCCCTCCAGCGTCCGCTTGAGCGATCGGACCACCGTCCAGCCTGGCTCTTCTTGCGCCGCCCAAGCCTCCCATCCATAGACGCGAGTTTGGTCTTTGACCGCAACCAACGGAGGGAACCACTCGCGTGCCGTCCCGTCCGGAGCGCCGAATGACACCACGGGGTAGTTTCCGCGGTCGACAAACGCAACAATAATTCGAGTCGTGCCGAAATCAATTCCAAGTTTCATGGTTTTTCTCACAGGAAATGATTATAGCAGGAGCGGTAGGACCACGCCCATTCTGGCCAAGCGAAACTTGAACTTCTGGCTCCAGATTCAGGGGGAGAAGAGGAGCGAACTCTGCGCGCCGTAATCGTCACCGAAGTATCCCCCATCCACTCCCAAAGCCGCGGACGGGGGGTGCCAGGGCAACAGGGATCATGCGGCAAGCTTCTGGCCCATGGCCGAGGTGAGGCTAGCCGTCTTTCATCAATAGCATCCGACTATTCGTTGAGACTCTTCGAGATGGATCTCCGGCACAGGGCAGAGTTGCCGTCCGCGCTTTCCACAAATAACTCGGCCTCCACAGGCGCTCCATGGGCCGGCCCCTGGAGGGAATATGGTAAGTTACGATGTCGCGGCGTTGACGGCATCGGAGATTGGGTCGTCGGCTACGATTTTGAGCGCCGTCGAGGTGGCCTGGATAAAGAACTTCGCGGCGTCCGAGGTCGGCACGCTCATGCTGTTCGTCCACTGGCCCTGCTTGAACATGCACTTGGTGTCCGCGCAGGTGTCGTGCACCTGCATAGTTTTGAGCTGGGCGGCGTCCCGATCGTACAGGGTCTTGATTTGTTGGTGCGTGGTCCCGTAAGACTGCTCGACCGAATCGAGCCAAACGTCAACCTCGAGCACTATTGCGCGCATCGCCTCAATGCTCTCGCGCAACTTGCCGATGCGCGAACCCAGGTAATAGTATTTGGCCCAAACGCGCACCCAGGTATCGCACGGCGCGCTGCTAATGCCCTGTTGGACTTCCGTACAGACCTTGTTGTATTGTTCGACAGCGTGTGCAACCTTCCAGCGGTAGCGGTCCCAGTCCTCTACCTGGCTGCTGATTTCCTTGAGCTCAAACTTCACCCTTTCTCCCACGTTGCCGGGGTAATCCACGTGCTTCTGGTGAACCTTGCTGCGGATCGCCTCGCAGGCCGCAGTCCAGGCCTTGTCGAGCACCGAGCCCACCAGAGGGATCGGGATCTGATTCAAGGCAATGCTGACCCCTTTCTGGATGCCCTTGCCGGCGTAAGAGGCGAAGGCGCCCTTGCTCTGCACCGCGCTTCGATGCGAAGACAGGAACGAGGAATGGAGGATCTTTTTCCCCACGGTAGGATTGGCAACTACGGTTTTCGCTATTTCCTGGAGGTCTCTTGCGGACTGCTGAAGATGGACCGGCATTGGTGTCTCCTTTTCTTGGGATGAAATGGCTTTTCGATTTTGCTCCGATGTGCTTGCAGTATAGCACGCCCTACCGGCAGCGTCGCTGGAGGTTTTTCCTTTAGCCTGGATTCCCACGCCGGATGTTCCGCCTAATGAACGGAGATCCTAATCAGACTAATGAATCTTTTCGTAGGCGACGTTCAGAATGGGATACTTCCTCCAGTCTTTATAGTCGAAGTGCCACCACTCGTCTTCGTAAACCGTGAGGCCCTCATCTTCCATCGCATGGCGAAGCAGGGCCCGATCCCAACGCTCCAGCGAATTTCCGCCGGGATAAAAGGGGTAAGCGCGCTCCGTCATTTCATCGTAACCGCTTACCATGGGCACGGCGCGGCCGCTTTTCAGATCATACACAGTAAGGTCGACGGCGCAGCCTCGATTGTGGCGCGACCCTTGCGAGGGATCGGCCACAAAGTTGTGATCGGGGTCCGGCACGGCATCCCAGAACATCTTGGTGACGTACCACGGCCGGTAGGCATCATGAATCATAAGCCCGTACCCGAGCGCGTGCAATTTCTGGTTGGCCCGAACCACGGCTTCGGCCGCGGGGCGCTGCATGAAGGCGCGGGCTTGCTGGTACATGGGACTGCTCAGAAAATTGCGGGTGCTGGCGTAGCGAATGTCGAGTTTGATGGTGGGGTCGAGCTTCACCAGTTCGACCAGGTCGGGCTTCAGAAAGTCGCCGTCTTCCGTCGGGGGATGCGCCGCCAAAGCGTCACGCCGCAGTTCATCGACGGGCTTCAGCGGCTGAACATGAAACACTCCCGCGCTGATGATGCCTCCCGGCCGCCGTTTGAATTCCACCCAACCAATTTTCACCCCTGTGACAGCGCCGTGCGCGTCGCGCTCAAAGGTGGCTTGCTCTCGGTCATAGAGCCCGTAATCAGGAAACTGAAAAACGTCGCGCGACGCCTGGGTCAGCGGAGCATACTCATACCACTCAATGAGCACTTCCAGGTGGCCGTCCTTCTCTAGGACGTAAAGAGTGTCGTAATCCCAGCCATACTCTCCGATGAGGTTCTCGAACGCTTGCGGTGGGGGCGCCGGCCGGGGCGAATCAACCGCCGCCAGCTTGGTCGAGCCAACCTGGATAGCATGATCGACCACGTTCAGGGGAGTTCCGTAGTAGAGCCGGTCGTCTACGATGAGATTGCCCCCAAGACTGCGAATCTCCCTCTGAAAGCCGCCGCTCATCCGCTGCATGAACAGCCGGCCCTCGTGCTCATCAAGGTCGAAAGCGTCGGGTCCTCTCCCATACTGGCCCGCCAAGTGGCGCGCCAGGCTTGGGTCCAATGGCGTTGTAAGTTCGACGGCCGGAAGGGTCTTGTGGTCCCGCGCCGCCAGCATCAGCTTAAGTGCCTCGGTCACGATGTGGTCAGTTACACCGTTGCTGCTGTCGAGCGTCGCCACTGCCACCGCGCCAAGTTTGTCGTCGGGGAGAGCGTCAAGAGAAGTGGCAAAACCGTAAATCGCACCGTCGTGACCCACCATGCGATGGCCGTCAAGTTTGCCCAGGGCGAATCCGATGCCGAAGCGGCCCGGCTCGGCGGCGGTTGAGAATTGGGGCGTCCACATCTCATCCATCGTCGCCTTGCTCACGACCGGCCCGCTGGGTCCGCGACCGCCTGCGAAGAGAACGCTTTCGAATTGGGCCAAATCCGTGACGGTCGTGTAAAGGCTCCCGGCGGGGAAAATGCCAATCTCGAAGGTCGGAGCCGGGAAAATGCGTCCATCATAAGTCCAGATATCAGCCTTAGCTAAACTGCCGGTGAGGTCCGGTGTAGGTTCAAATCCACTCGTGTGAAGCCCCATGGGTTCCAAGACGGCGCTCTTCAGGTACGGGGCGAATGGCTGGCCCGCGCGCTGCTGGAGAACGTAACCCACCACGGTAATCCCGGCATTGGAATACTTGGTGTGAGCCCCAGGTGCGTAAACGAGTGAGGTCTCCTTCAAAGAATGGACCACATCCGCAAGGCCCGGAGGATGGGAGTCAAAATAGTGGCCCACCGGCGGCTCGCGAACTAGTCCCGAGCGGTGCGACATCAGTTCGCGCAGGGTGATGGGCTTGCCGAACGGGTTTTGGGGGTGGAAGTCGGAAATGTAATCGGTGACGGGAGCGTCGAGACTCAGCATGCCCTGTTCAACGAGCTGCATGATGCCAATGTCTGTGAAAAGTTTGGACACGGAGCCAACACGATAAACGGTTCCGGCGGTGGCATCTACCTTGTGCTCGGGGTCAGCAGATCCGAAGCCCTGTGCCCAAACGACTTGCTGGTCGTCAACGAGGGCAACCGCAATTGAGGGAATTCCCTTCTCCTTGAGCTCGTGCTCGATGAGCGGCGTGAGCGCCTGAACCACCTCGGCGTAGTCGCCGCGAGGCGCAACATTTGCTGAGTTCGGGAGGACTGCAAGCAACTCCCGCAGGCTCCCGTGGATCGAGACCCAACCCAACAACGCCAGGCAAGCGGCCATCATGAACAAGGTGGTTTTCTGTCTTACACCAAGAGCCATTACCCCTCCCCGGAGTGACCAAAAGCCCGAGCACCGCGACTCGCTCCTCGCCGGCGATTCAATTTAATTGGGAAACCCCTTCGAATGATACACGAGCGGGCGTGTCGCGTCCAAACAGATGTGATCCTCCTATTTTACCGGATTTCAGCGCCGAATGGAGTTATGTTTGGCGGTCCGGAGCACAAGTACATTTATTATCATCAACATCACGGGGTACGCGCCATAACTAGCTTGTTTTTCATCAAGATCACGGGGTGCCAATTTTTGTCCCCATGTTTTCAATAACATCACGGGTTATTCCTTCATTTTTGATATACATTTATTGCTGCTTGTAGCCTCGGATACAGATGCTAACTCGTTTAAATTCAATGATCGATTTTGCCAAGATTTCGGTCATTCGTAGCTAACCCGCTTCATTTCTAGTACATCATGGGGTAGGTGCGGACCTCTCGACGTCGCCCTTGTGCCATGGCCAATCTTGGCCATGATTTCTTAACTGACAGGATGCCAGTGCCACCCGTCGCATTCTTTACGAGTGACCAAAAAAGGCAAAATCCCGAGAGCAGAAAAGCATAGACGGAGCTTTGGCCCGCGGCAAAACTCGCCGCCTGTCATCCGTGTTTTCCAATAACTACATTTGTTATCATCAACATCGTGGAAAGCGCCCTATAGGTCCTTTGTTTTCATCAACATCGTGGAAAGGCTCTTTTCGGACATTTTTTCTCCATTTGTTTTCAATAACATCGTGGAACATCCCTTCATTTCCCCCCCCCGCGTTTTTCCGGTGCTTCGCCGAGGTGATTCTCCTAACTTATTTAATTTCATTGACATACATTTTTTCAAGATTTCCATCGTCCTCAGCTAACCGGTTTAATTTCTAGTACATCGTGGAAGACTGCTGTACGGTCGCTCCTTGTGCCGCGGCTGTCCCGACCATGGCTGTCACTGGCGTGGCGGTGCCGCCATAGTGGACCAATTGTCAGCGCCAGAGCGGGCAGGATGCCCGCGCGCTGCGGATGTGCTCCATTCCCTCCGCCGTCGCCGGGCCCTGGGAAAGGGCCCCGTTTAGCTGGTTGGCGGCAATCTTCTTTTCGGTTAGGGTGGGCTTCTTGACGAGTGACATGGAGACCTCCTGGGTCCTGAGCGCCGGGGGGGGCTAGGGTCTGGGCGCTGGGTACTGGGGGCTAGGTGCTGAGTTACCGAGCCTTCCTTGGTAGCCGGTCGCCTGCCCCAAAATCCTGGAAATGGTGCGTTATTTTACCCACACGATAATACTCCGCTAGATATGTAGCACGATGGCGACCAGAGGCTAGGGGAAGGAGGACAAATTTCCCGCCCGAGGAAAGAATTATGTCGATTTTACGTTTATCATAGCTGCCGGTAGGGATTGCCATCGGGGCTCGTAGGGGCACCCCTCGTGGGTGCCCACAGGGGGGCCGATTCGGCCCCGGGGTGGGCAGGCACGAGGCCTGCCCCTACGTCGCGGTTGAGCGGTTGGCGCCAGTTCAGCGGGGCAAGTACCGCCGTGGCGTCTAAGACGACCCTACTCCTGGTGGGCCGCCTCGCGGCGCTCCGCGATCAATTCCTTGGCCAATGACCGGCCGGGTTTGATGAATCGCCGCAGGCGTTTCTGGGCCCGCGCCAAGCGGGTTTTCAAAGTCGAGAGGCGACTCGCACTCATAGCTTCGGCTCCGGGCGAGTTGATATCCGACGATCCGCGTAAATGTTCCGACTGAGCGCGTCCGCATCGATCATGCCTTTCCATTTTCCGAACGCGCGCCGGAAAGCGTCGCGATTGCCCTCTGTCGAAACTCTGATGATCGTGGCCAGGATTTCCTTTCCCTCAGGGAGGTTCAGCTTTTCCGGTGGTTCCAAAACGCCGCCTTTTACGCGAACCTGTATCGTTTCACCCATATCCTTCCTAAGCGTATCATTCCCATTAAAACAGTCAAAACCAGACCCCGTGGGCACCCTTGGGAAGAAGGTGGATGAGGTACAAGGCCGGATGAGTGCTTTCGTGAATGCGCAATCAAACGTAGGGTCTTATCGAGCGCACGGAAGAGACGCGGACCTAACGAACAGGTCCGCGCTACACCTGCTGGTGGCGGACGATGGTTCCAAGAAGATCCTCACCCTGTGATAAAGAAAGCGGTTTCGTATTACAATCACCGCAGCGATGCGCTATTTGACAGTATTCGAAATCACCAACAATCCCATTCAATGGGAGCTCCCAGCCGTCGGGCTTGTTTTTATTGCCGTTGGTTTCGCCCTCATTAAAATTGGCCGGAACTGGCCCGCCCATAGGCGTGTGAAGCCCGTTGGGTGGGGGTTGGTGGTTTTTGGCCTGCTTTTCACCTGCCTGACATGGTACGGCACGCATTCCTACTACCGAAAATCGACTGAAGCGTACCGAACTGGAAACTATTTCGTCATCGAGGGGGTGGTCGAGGACTTCCATCCGATGCCTTATGAGGGACATGAGGACGAATGTTTCCGCGTGAGAAACCAGAGGTTTTGCTATTCAGACTTCATAATCCAACCTGGATTCCATCAGAGCGCCTCTCATGGTGGTCCAATCCGCGAGGGGCTTCCAGTATGTATCGCATATTATGATGGTCAGATTCTTCGCCTGGCAATCCGCGCGGACAGCATTCCTTCAAAAACGGAGCGATCAGCCTACGCTGCCGCACAGGAGGCGCGCTGGCTTCAGAAAAACGAGACCGATCCACTTTTGGATCACATGGATCTGGGGTTTCTCTTCGCTTGTGTGATGATCGCCCTCTGCTGGAATCTTGATTGGCAGCACTATATCCGGTACTGGATCAGGCGCGTCCCTCCTTACAGCCGTTTATGGGAACTAGGATTTCGTATATTCTTCCTGGCTAGTCTCATTGGCAGCGCCTATGAGTTGGTTCGACGGATTCTGGCGAAGTCGAGGTCGATGGAGGACTATAGGCAGGCATTTCTCGACAGCCTTATCTGGATCGGATTCTTTGCTGTTTTCGATACGTTTTTCCGATGGGAGATGAGCAGGAGAAAGAAAAAGGACGCGACTGATCAAGCCTTTCATTAGCCTTGCGCCTGACTTCCCGATAAGCCCAGGTAAAATGCGGCCCACCATCTACCCGAACGCTTGATTTCACGGCAAGGAGCCGGACCGTTCCGCGCGTCCATACTTTACTTGGACTCGTTGCTCAACTTGCGGGTGACCTAGGTCACCTTGGCGGGAAATCGACGAACCACCCGTGCCTTGCGATGTGGGTTTCGGGGCGCCAGGGCTGGGCGAACATCACGCTGTACAGAGCGACATAAATGCTTGTGCGGATTCCGGGCTGAGAGGGGTGGGAAGAAACGATCGAAACCGAATCCGTCCGAACCGGACAGGCGGATATCCCGCATCCGGCTCTCCAGTTGGTGGTTTTACGTCGGAGAGGATTGACCGATCCGAACCGGGGCGCGACGGAGAAGGCTCCCCCAGTTCAGCCCAGCGACGACGCAGTTACCTTCGATTACAGGTTATCGTTTACCCGAAGAGGACTTTCACCTCTCCGACCCAGCATGGTTACAGTCGTGATAGCGCCGCCATCTTGGCGCCTTCTGTATCGGGTGGAAGCCGGCGGTACGCCTTAAATTAGGACACCACCGTCATTCATTTAGGTAGGATTGACAGTGCGTTGGACTTCAGTGTATTTGTGCATTTCCCGCGTTGGGCCGAAGATAAATGACCGAGATTCCGACTTTACACTGGCGGACGGGTGCGCCAATTCTCTGGCTTCAACTCATTGTTCCGGTTGAACCCCACTGGCTCTTTCGTCAGAAGGGGTATGTGATCGGCGAAAAACTCTCAGCACCAATCGGGGACATTTAAGGAGGATATTCCGTGGACTATTCAATCAAGAGTTTTCGCATCGCCCGCCGCATGGCCCTGTTGGTTACCCTCACCGTGCTCGTCGCCTTTGATCTTCATGGGCAATTGCCGCCCGAGAAGGCCGGCGGCATCGACGCCATCGCTGGCAAGGTATTGGCTGAAACCAGCGCTCCGAGTGTTTCGATTGCAGTCGTGAAGGATGGGAAAATCGCCTATGTCCATGCCTATGGGAATGCAAGCCTGGACCCTGCCACTCCATCTCGCCCCGAGGAGCGATACAAAATCGGTTCGGTCAGCAAGCAGTTCATGGGCATGGCGATCCTGCTGCTTGTGCAGGATGGCAAGCTTTCACTCGACGATCCGGTCGGGCGGTACTTACCCACCTTGACGCGAGCGAGCGACATCACGATCCGGCAATTGCTTACCCACACCTCGGGCTATCAGGATTTCTATCCCCTCGATTATGTGGCGCCTTTCATGACGCAAAAGGTCACGGCCGATGAGATCATCGACCGCTGGGCCCGCAAGCCCCTGGATTTCGAGCCTGGCACCGCGTGGCAGTACAGCAACACCAACTTTGTCGTCGCCGGGAAAATCGTGGAGAAGGTCGCCGGCACAACGCTGATGGCCTTTCTAAGAGAACGCATCTTCCGCCCGCTCGGCATGGAGACTCCCATCGACCTCGACCACGAGGCCCTGGGGGATTCCGACGCCAAGGGATATACGAGGTTCGGGCACGGCCCGATTCGGCCTGTCCAGCCGGAGGCTCCGGGATGGCTTTTCGGGGCCGGAGAATTGGCGATGACGGCGCGCGATCTGGCTTTGTGGGACCTGGGCTTGATCGAGGGCAAACTCCTGAAGCCGGCCCTGATGGATGAAATGATCAAGCCGGTATTTCTCAAGAACGGCTCGCCCACCGATTACGCTTTAGGCATTGGGATCTCGAACTCCGATGGGCACCCGCGGCTGCAACATGGAGGAGCGGTCTCCGGTTATGTGAGCTCGAACACCGTCTGGCTGGATCAAGGGGCGGCGGTCGTTGCCTTTTCCAACCTCGACGGATCGAGCGCTCCCGGCTCCATCACGCGCCAAATCGGGCCGCTGCTGTTGGCCGAGACGGCGGATCCCCAGGCCGCGCCGCAACTCGAGCAGGCGCGCCGGATCTTCAGCCAGTTGCAGGGAGGAACGATCGACCGGTCCCTGCTCACCTCGGACGCCAACTTCTACTTTACGCCGCAAGTCCTGGCCGACGCGGCGAGCAGCCTGAAGCCGCTGGGGGTGTCTGAGAGCTTCGAGCAAACGGGTATGGGTTTGCGAGGGGGCATGACCTGGCGCAGCTTTCAGATTAAGTTCTCCGGCGGCACGGTCCTGCGCCTGAGTACTTTCTCTGTGGATGACGGGAAGTTCGCGCAATACTTAATTCAGTAAATCCACTTTATTGAACGTCGGTTACTTTTCCGTTAACAAAGGTGATTTTCAAGTCTTTATAAACGTAGATTTTCTTTGCGCCCAAATCGACCCGCTTTTCCGGCTGGCCAAGAATCGCGACGACCTGGTCGATTGTCTGTCCCTTCTCGATTGAGGCGGGTTGCGCCGGCGCTGGGGCGGGTTGCTCTGGTTGGGGTTGAGGTTGGACCTGAGGTTCGGGTTGGGCGGGCTGGGCAATTGACGCAGGGCCCCCAAGGGCAAACACCTGACCGATGGTGTCCTCCACATCCGGTACGCTAGCCTTGGCCAGATAACCCTTGGCAAACTGAAACATGACCTCCGATTTGTACGAGGAAGACGTAATTCCGGCGTTGCATGCATCACATTCAACAATGTGGATCCCGACCTTGTCATCCTTGAGGTTGGTATCGATTTTAGTCGCGTAGACCTTTTCTCCCACCACAAACGCCCGTGAGTTTACCCCCGAGACGGGCATTGACACACCTCGGAGAATGCCGGCGCCAATGTCAGCCTTTTTAGTGGGCGGGTGCAGAACCCCATCCATGTACACACACGGGGCTGTGGCCAAACTCTTCAAGGGAACACCTAGAATCCCGGCCTTCTGAACAACCAGCACGGTGCCCGTAACGAGTACTTCGAGCCCGCTCGTTCCCTTGCCAATCTTGGCCAACTTGTATTGCGCCTCGAGTTGCTCCTGGAGGGAAGGTGGCGGAGGTGCCTGCGTAAAGGCCACAATCGCCGTGAGAAGGGCGGCCACTGTGTAAGCAAGCGTGATTGCAATTATCTGCCTCATCTTGAACTCCTCCTGGGCCCTCACATGGTCTCGGCCTGTATCTGTTGCTGGACTTGCCCCTCAGCCATGGTTCCTTGCTTGTCCTGCTCTTGCAACCTCCCATCGATGTTCGAGTCAGCGGCGGGAGGCGGAACCTCACCCGGCGTGGCGGAAGGATCGGTAGCGGGAGGGATGCCGCCTGCGCCCTTATTGTTCGCCAGCGTGTCCAGCCCGGCATCAACCTGCTCGCGGAAGGTGTTGTGCATCTCTTGCAAGTCACTGACTCCCACGGAGGCCGTCGTACCGGCGGCACAATCCTGTGGCTTGCTACTCAGGACCTTCACATGCACGCTGTTATCTTCACCTGGCGCGTCATCGACGCGGTTGATGACGTCCCCGCCCGTCAGCTCGCATTCCGGCCCCTCGCCGGTGGCAACATTGAGATTATTGTCCACGACAAAGAAACGATGAGAGGGATTCATCGCGTCCGGGGGAGTTTCAACTCCACCCGGCGGCGCGCCGCCCGGAGGCAGGGACGCCTCCTTCTGTTCGTCCGAGATATCGGAGCGCACTTCCCCTTCAAGGTCATTCTTAACCTCCGGGGTTATTGGACTTCCGCCTGAACCTATACCCCCTGGGGCGCCGCCTTGGTTGGCCCCGTAAGCGTTTCGCAAAGTTCCCGCGAGCGCGTTATCGGTTAACCACGCTGGCGCCGAAGAGTACGAGGACGATGGTTGGAAGTAGCTGCCTGAGGAGGCAGCCCAAGGCTCCTGCTGCCAGCCCCATTGGTAACGCACCGGGGCCGGCCACGGCCCGTAAGCGTAGTTATAGAATCCAGGGCGGTAATAGTGGCCCGGAACATATTGGTCATAATGGGCGCCGTGGTACATGTGGTCGCGGTAGACGCGGGCATAGGAATGACCGTTAGCCCAGTATGTCCGCTGATTGTAGGTCCGGCCATTGCGGGTTAAATAGGGCCGTTCCATGTAGCCTTGATGCGGGCCCATGCCCACCAAGCGGCGGCCATTTTGTTCGGTCACGATGGTGCGCTCACCGCGCAGACCGTGATTGATCTGAAGGCCGGGGGCGTGAATCGAAGCGATCTGTCCATTGGGGTGGAAAGTTGCCGCCCTTCCGTCGTGCAGAGTGACTTGTTCCACGCTCCCGTTCGGACGCATTTGCATGCGCGCGCCACTATTGGTCTGAATAACGTGGTGCCCATTCGGAAGAGTAGATAACTGTCCCTTGGGCAAAGGCTTGGCATTAATTCCACCCATCCCTCGACGGTTTTGGCTCAACGCCTGAATGCGCTGTTGCGACTCCTGGGGAGAATACACCCTCGGCGGAATAGGGTGCACCACAGGTTGCGGTTGGACCCCTGGCCGGGGTTGGACTGCTGGCCGCGGTTGAACTGCTGGTCGAGGCTGAACGGCTCGCGGTTGCACCGGTTGGACGGCTGGCCGCGGTTGCACTGGCTGGACGGCTGGCCGTGGTTGGACCACGGGCCTCTGGGGGAGCGGCCTCGCCGGTTGGACTACCCGCGGCTGGACCACAGGCCTCTGTTGGACCGGTTGCACTGGCCGGACTTGCGGCTGGGGCTGGACGGGCCGGGTCGGCGCCGGGGTTGGCTTCACCTGTGGGGCGCCGCTTCCCTGGCGAACAGGTTGCTGCTGCGCCCAAGCGAGCGCTAAAGAGACAATCAGGACTATAGCGACCGACGGAATTTGCAGTGCTCGTTTGATTGGCATCTGAAAGCCCTCCACAATCGCGTGTTCGCCCGGATTATTTCTCAGCGACTCGACTCGCAAAACATGAACAAGTCAGAAATCCCCGGGACCTTGCTAATGATGGTGGAATTAATCTTTAGCCCAAGACTCCGTCCGACGCATTTTCAAGCAAATGTAGCGCTGGGCTTTAGCCCGGCACCTGCCGACCTAAAGGTCATCGCAACAGGTAAACAAATTTTCCAAACGCAACGGTGCGCCGGGCTCTGACCCGGCATCCGCCGACCCTCCCCCGCGCTTAGGGCAGGCTCGAACTGTCGGCGCTATAGATAAACTGGTCTGCCCAGATATTTTCTCATAAACCGCAAGCTCCAAGAGCCTAATCTTGCGAACCTGCACTCCGCCCTAATTGTGGAATACCCGGGAATCCCCGGGAATATCCGATTCGTACCATAAGCCTTTAAATGATGTCAATTATCATTATAGCCCGAGGTTTGCTCGCTGGGGAATTTTTTGGGAGCGGTGCAGTTCATTGTCGAGACGGCATCACGCCGCCATAGGGTCCGTGGGCTGGCGGATAAACTCGCCGCCACAACGGCAAACTGCGCCCATGTTTTGGGAGTGCTGCGAATGGGGGTGGGACGGGCGATGGGTGGGGGGCAGAGTGGGACGTGACCAGTCAAGGCGAGCCAGAGGCGGACATGGCTGTTCCGCCCGCACCAGCCCGCCCGGACTATTTGTCAACCGAGCGCGCCAGACCCCAGTCTTGCTGCTTGGGCGAGACATGAAACCGCGCTACGACTCCTGCGAACCTGCCTTCGCATTGGTGTGGCCTCCTGAAGGCGATGCTCCACCCCAGCCCACAGGAAGTGGAATGCTATCGGCGACGATCGCGATGATTTTGACCGCTTCCGCCATGCTCGTGATAGCTCTCGCAACTCGGTAGGCATCGGAGTATCGTGTCATTCGCGGTGTCGAGATGGCGGTATTTGGCGTTTTTACCGCTGTTAATATACGATTGCTAAACTTCCAGAATCGGCGAATCTAGCATCCCGTGTGCGCTTTGCGTGTTCCGCCGATCCTGCGCGGATCCATATCCTGTGCTTCTTCAACTAATGGAGCGATTGTCCCGGGCCAAGTTCTCTGTGTGATAACCCAATAGTCGGTCCACGCTCGGTCCTCACACCCCTACGTTGGCCTTCAATCCCATGCATCATTTCAAAACATCCGTACCACCACCCGTAGTTAGGAGTGGGCTACTGTGGCGAGGCCGCTGCAACCCCTGCTCTCCATGCCCAACAAAGTGTATTTTTAGACTCGGAGCAGGGTTGGGATTCGGGGCTCGGATTTCGAGCATCCTAATTAGGTCGGTTTGCCCCTGAGTTGCCAGCCCCCCGGGGCCCGCCACCCGGAAGAATGTGCCGCAGCCGCCGTTGTTGGTGTAGATGCACGAGGCAGAACCACCCCAACGGGTTGTCCCGTAGAAGTTGCCATCACTCCCCTGAAGTAACGTCGTGAAGGGGTTCGATCCGTCGTTGGGACTACCGACAAACGAGTATAAGGCATTGGTATTACCTACTGGGTCCATCTTGAAAACTGTGCCACAGCCGATATACGTCGAGTAATTTTCGCTCGCGGTGACGGAACACGCGGGGTCGCCTCCCGCCGTTGCGGTTCCATAGAAATCACCATCACTTCCCTGCACTAACGCGGAAAACGGAACCCCTCCTTCGGGGCCGCCGGAGAAGTCATGCAGCGTGGCAAAGGTCCCCGATGAATTGATCTTGAAGACCGTTCCACAGCCGGCGAGAGTGGACACACTGCAAGAAGCGTCTCCTTCAAACAAGGTTGTCCCATATAGGTACCCGTCGCTGGCTTGGATGAGGGCTTCCGACGGATTCGCCCCGTCCGTCCCACCTGTGAACGCATATAACGGGTTAAGGTCTCCTGCCGCGTCTACCTGGAAAACCACACCGCAGCCCGATATGCTCCATATCTCGCAGGAAAGATCTCCCCCACCTAGCGTGGTTCCGTAAAGGTAGCCATCATTGGCCAGAAGGAGGGATGCCTCGGGGCCGTTGCCATCGGTCCCGCCGGAGAAAGAGTACAAAGTCTTGAGATCGCCGGAGGTGTCCGTTTGGAATATCGACCCGTAGCCTGACATTCCCCCGCCAAACGTGGTGCCATACAGAATTCCGTTGCCCGCTTGAATCAAGCCCGCCAAGGGCATGGAGCCGTCACTGCCTCCAGTAAATGAGTACACAGTTGAGAAGGACCCAATCGAGTTTATTTTGAAGATAGAACCTTCACCGTTGGCTCCGCCATAAGCTGTCGTGCCGTAGAAGTACCCGTCGCTCGCCTGAATTAAGGCCCCCAAGGGTTGCTCTCCGTCTGCACCGGAAAACTCATACAAGGTGGTAACCCCCCCTCCGGGGTCAACCTTGAAAACCGTCCCGTAGCCGTTCGTACCACCCAATTGCGCGGTTCCATAGAAGGATCCGTCGCTCCCCTGGACCAGCGCCGCCGACGGCGCACCCCCATCGGCGAGACCCGTGAAGGAATACAGCGGGTTTTCGGAGTAAGCGCCAATGTTGACCGTTGCAGACGCGCTAAAGCTGGGGGCAGCCTGGCTTGTTGCCGTGACTGTAACCGTTGCCGGATTGGGAATAGTGGTCGGGGCGGTATAGAGTCCTTGACTGCTGATTGTTCCGACGGGCGAACTGCCCCCGCTTATTCCATTTACACTCCAGTTAACGCCGGGACTGGTAGCTCCGGTAACCGTACCGGTGAACGCCTGCGCCCCGCCCGCTGGAACATTTGCCAATGTGGGGGTGACAAGAACCACAATGCCGGTGGAGCCTGCGGCTCCGACCGATACCGGCGCGCTCGCTGTGAGCGTACCAATCGTTGCAGTAACTGTGGTAGTGCCTGAACCCACGGCTTGAACCTGTTCCTGATACGGGAGCCCTGAAATGTTCGTGATGGAAGCCACGGACGCCTCGCCGGACGTCCAGGTCACGGCATTGGGGATCACCGGGTTCCCATTGCTATCCGCGCACCGAGCCACCAATACCCAAGTCTGCCCGATCGCCCCGGACATGGATGTGGGGACCAAGGTGAGAGTAGTGATCGTGGCAGGGTTGATGGTAATCGTAGAGGTCGCCTGCACCATTGGTCCACCCTGCACCCTCGGCGCAGTGACGACCAAGCTCGCCTGCCCTGCACTGGTGGCCACCACCTGCTCCGCAGACGCGCTCGCGTTCGCATTGCTCAGATTAAGAGTGCCGGGTATCCCAAGAACGCCCCACTGGAAGCTAACCGTTGAGGATGTGATAGAGTTGTTCTGGCTGTCGAATGCGGAAGCGCTGCAAGTCTGCTGCTGGCCGATCTGCATGGAAGAGTCAGGACAAGAAATCTGAATGGATGCAACCTGAGAAGTTGAAGTCCCGACGCTCGCGATGGCCGTCTCCACCGGCGTCGCATATTTACTCAGCTCGACGATCTGTTGCGTTACTTGACCCGCAGTGCTTGCGGCGCTGAGTATCTTGGGAATGACCGACACCCATTCTGCCGACTGCTCTGCTATGACGGTGATAAAATCGACAAAGTCACTCGAAACGCTATCCAAGGCACACTGACCCGCCGCGCCAATGAAGTCGCCTCCGATTTGTGCCACTGCTGCAAGGAACAAGGAGCCATAGTCGGCATTAGGGTTGGAGAATTCCTGCTGGAACTGGCTGACCTGGCTAATCAGTTGAGTGCTGACAACTTGCTGGGTCATGCAGCTCAACATACTGTCCGGCAGGACCCCCACCGCTGACAAAACGCTCTCGACGTCGCTCAATGCGTTCACCGTAAGAGCCGAGGACCACAGAGTTAGCCCCCCAGAATACGAACCGGCCCAAACGTTGGAGAGCTCCACCGAGTCGGCAAATCCTCCGCTGTAGAATCTGGCGATATAATTCTGTTGCGTTTGCGCTACGACGCCAAAGCCGACTTGGTCGCCGGATTGCCCCGTGGCGATATTAAGCAGGGCGTTTGCCCCCGCCTCAACGTCATTTTCGGGGTCAAGATATGTGAAGTTGCTGGCGGCGGGGACCCAAAAGACTGACTGGCATCCGGACACACTTGCAGGGGGCGCGCAAGAGGACGGCATGAGTGGGCTTCCCGAGCTGTCCGTCGGGCTATCGGGGCCATTGGAGCCTTCGCCCGGGGCTATCGATCCAACGCCGCCAGATGGTACACTGGCTAGGGGAGCCACCTGGGCCATCCAACCCACAGCACAACCCAGAATGGATGAATTCGTGCAGTTGTTGACGGCAACGTCGTAGTTGCCGGATCCGTCGGGTGAGTTCGGTGCCTGGAGCGAAATGTAGTCTAAGTCAAGGCACGCGAGGTTGCCGCTGCCTGATGACGTCGAACTGGAGCCACAATTCGGGGTAATGCTGATCTGAGAAGGCCCCGCGTCCAAGGCAGAAGCCTGAGTTCGCACGATCCTCCCACGCCGGCCTTTTGCCTGCATTGACGTGATGGATGCTTGCGCCAGAGTCTGGGCGTTTGCACCCCCTGTCAATGTGTTGAGAACGGAAACCACGGCATTTTGCAGCGCTGTATTGACCACAGGGTCTTTGAGGGGAGCCGTTTCGCTCCAGGCTACAGAAAGTGCCTGTGCCAACGCGGCAGTGTTGGGATCCGCAGCGATGGCCGCCATGATGATTTGCGCCTTTGCCGGGTCGGGGTTCATGAGCGGGGGTGTCAGGAATAGCAGGGACTCCGCAGTAGTTTGGAAATCCAAGGTTACAGACGCTGGCTGTGCCACCGCTCTGGGAGATGCCGTCAATTGCCACCGGGTTACATGTACGGTGGCAGCGCGCCCCGGCAAGCTACGCGCCGCTAGGACTCTAGTCGCTGCTGACGCCACATTGGCTGATATCTCGCCCGAGATTCCTCCAATCGTGAGCGCAAGGAATCCAAAAGGCACGCCCGGCATCATCCCCGCAACGATGGTTGTGCCATAGGGCCGCAAAGCCGCTGTGGAGTTGCCCTGACTATCCGGTGTGCTTTCATTTCTTCCAAAGCTCAAAACGGTGAGCGTGGTCGGGTCCAATCCCTGCGGTGGAGTAATCGAGGCCGTTACGCTGACGGCGGCTTGGGTCGTGAAGGACCATATGTAAGAGGCGCCCAATTGGTTTTCCGCAAGATCGCTCACTTTACTCCCGATGGACACGGTGTAGGTTGTCCCCGCCTCGAGGACTCCGTGGGGGATGAGATTGACGGTATTAGAGGAATAATCGTAGTTCGGGCGGGCCGTAAGAATTTGCGTCCCGTTGCTCAGTAGAATTGTATTCGAATTGACCGTCGCAGGATCCAGTTCCTCGTTGAATTGCGCGGAGATACTTGTGGTCTGGGATACGGCGGTTTCCCCGCTGGGGGGTATCGTCGTCACGACTGAGGGAGGGGTCGTGTCGCTCTTAACTGTCACTGCCGCGCTCGCAACTTGGGTGATATCGGCCTGGCTGGTTGCGGTCACGGTTACGCTGCCAGGATTAGGCACTTGGTTCGGCGCCGTATAAAATCCACTGCTGCTGATTTCCCCTGCCGTGAGACTTCCCCCAGCAGTCCCGTTCACGCTCCACGTGACTGCAGTATTCGTGACTCCTAACACCGTGGCGGTGAATTGGACTGTGTGAAAAACCTGGACAGAATTTGCGGCGGGAGAGAGATTGATGCTGAGCTTGACCGTGATGTTCGCAGTCGCGGATTTCGTTGAATCACCTTGGCTGGTAGCCATAACCGACACGGTTGTCGGGCTTGGAACCATCGCAGGAGGGGTGTACAAACCAGCGGATGAGATTGTTCCCACCGTGCTATTTCCCCCTGCCAGATTGTTCACACTCCACGCTACAGCCGAACTGTAACTTCCCGTCCCCGTGACTGTCGCAGTGCATTGGGAGGTCTGACCCACCGGGACCGGATTCGGGCTACAGGCGACGGAAACTGCCGTGATGGCGGGTTTGTCAACCGTGAAGCTCATCGAGTTCGACGCGCCGCCCCCTGGCGACGGATTCGTCACCACTACCCCATAAGCCCCGGCGGTTGCTTGGTCACTTGCGCTCAGCGAAATGGTTAACTGCGTTGAACTTACAAACGTAGGTGTATGAGCGACGCTGTTGTAAGTAACGGTTGAGCTGGAGAGAAAGTTGGTGCCAGTGATGGTTAGAGTTTGGGCTGCTGCTCCGGCGTTGGCAGAAGACGGCGATAAACTCGCAATGCTCGGAACAGGGTTCGGTGACTGGGTTGAAGAAACCGAACTCCCCCCACCTCCCCCGCAATTCATGGTGAAAGCGCCAACGGCCACTAAACCTGCAACGGCCAGGACCACTCTTAGGATATGACTCCAACCTATTTGTTTGTTCGCTGTAGAAAACATGGTTAACCCTCTCTCCTGATTCGTTTCTTTCGGCAGCGTGAAGGGCTGGTCGCGCTCACATCGGTGCGCGACGCATCCTTACAGTTCCACCTTCCACCTACACGGTATGGAGGCGGCGCTACAAGGGGCAATCTTTCTATCGAACCAAGCCGGATCTCACTGAGCCGGGTTAATGCCGAAGTCAAACAGGTTTCCGCCGCCCATGCCCATCGCGTTGTTCTGGCCGGTGTAGAAGAAGCAATATTCGCCAGGGTGCATGTCGTCGCGGGGAACAATCTTGTAGATTCCGGGTGCAACCTTTTGAAAATCGAATTCGACCACATCTTTTGAGCGCGTTCCGGTTGATCCGCCCCATGCTCCAAATTCTCCGACTACGAGTTCGCGATCATCTTTCTTCGGCTCGAACCGCGCGAGCGTAAACTGGTTGGGGGTGGAGAGCCCTCCGAACCAAGCCGTCCATGCCCCGGAGTTACTCAACGTCCCCTTTTTTTGTTCAAAATAAAAATAGAAGGTGGGCCGAGTCTCAGAAGTGCGCACATTCGACGTTGCACCGCGAACGACGGCCTTCCATTTTGCCTTGGCAATGCCGTAGGTCATAGCCGAGGTAAACATGCCGCCGGACTTGGTGCCTGAGTAAGCCGTGGGCTCTAATTGAGTCATTTGGCGTCCACCGGGATTCTGCCGGACGTAGTAAATTCCCGCGTCATGTTCAGCCTGCGGATCGTTAGGGTCGGGAGGGGGGCCTGGAGGGGGTGCCGACGAGTTTGGACTCACCGGTGCGGCGGGTTCCATCATGGCTTGCAATACTACATCGCTGACGCCCGCCGCCTTCAGCTTGGTCAGCGCGTCCATTGAGGTGTCAAATTTGCAGGGGGAGGACTTGATTTTTGCGACAATGACATTATCCCCGAATTTCATTTGCACCATTTTGATGATGTCGTCGTTGGCCAGGGGAGCTGCTCCTGTCGCCTGGGCGCCCCTCGCAGTGACCGTCAATGGGATGGACAAAAACAAAATCAATAGGCACGCGGCGTGACCGTTCACACATCGGTTGAAAGCAATCATCAAAACCTCCAAGATGAAGGGGGATGGGATCTGGCGAGCTATTAAACCTGCGATAACTGGGGGTATCGATAACCAAGATACTCCTCAAGCGGCGGGCCTTGAAAATACCCAGGCGCCTGTTTCCTCCGCACGCTGGTGTGGGTGCCGGGTGCGCGTTGTTCGAACTGCCCGGCACCCCCGATGGCCAAAAAAACCTACGCGATCATTCGGCCATAGCAGCAGTCCTTCGTATTGGCGGGGATTCTGCCGAAGGCGCAGCGGGGGTGCAAGCGACATCAAGCGCCACAAGGTTAATGTCGTCTAATGACGCGACGTCAAGTGCCAAAAAGACCGAAACATTTCAAACCGAACGGCGCGCAATAGAATTGCGCCTTGCGGGGCTCCTTGGTATACTCTGCCCACTTAACACATAGCTAATGGCAAAACGCCGAATTTCATCATGAACGAAAGCGCAACCAACTCTCGAAAACATACCCAAGAACCGAACAATGGGCGCTTGGACCTGTGGAAGGAAATTGCTTCCTATCTGGGCAAGAGCATTCGGACCGTGCAGCGTTGGGAGGAACAGGAGGGATTGCCGATTCACCGCCTGCCCCACACAGATCGGTCCTCGGTCTTTGCCTATCGGCTTGAGCTGGACGCGTGGCGGGCAAGTCGCAGTCACCTCGCCGAAGGCCACAGCGACGACGTTGAGGTCAATGGGGCCGCAACCCGGCGAGCCATCCCCGCGAATCCTTCCTCCGTGCCGGGCGAGCGTTTGGTGACCCCTCGACGCTGGCGGCTGGCCGTTTTGATGGCCGTCATCGTTCTGGCTGCCTCAGGTTTGATAGGGTTTTTCACTCGCCCCGCGCCATCGTTGCAAATCCTGAATTACACGCAACTTACGCACGATGGGAAATACAAAACAGGGCTCGCCTCGGATGGCATATGGGCCTACTTTATCGAGCAAGGCGTCGGCGGAAGGGAGATCTGCAAGGTCTCCATCAATGGCGGAGACATTAAGCATTTCCCTCTCGACCTTCCCTTGGCATCGCTGATCGCCCTTTCTCCCGATGGCACAAAGCTTCTGGTTCAAGAAGAAACCCGGTTAAGCAACGATTCAAATGCTTGGGTTATCTCAACCACAGGAAAAGCTCTGCATCGGATGGGATTCGGGATCACCGGCCCTTTCGCGTGGACTCCAGCGAAGAAGATCGTTTATGGCCGCGGCTCCGCGATTTGGACGTCAGATGAGGATGGCTTTCATCAGACACAGATTTTCAAGAGCTCTAACTACGTTGAAAATGTCGGCTGGTCCGCCAACGCGAAGCGTATCTGGTTCACGACCGTCGGCCCGGGGGCCTCGCCTCTCACCGTGGGGGAGATCGATGCCGATGGCAGCAGCCTGCGCCCCGTTCTCGAAGAGAATGGGCCGGACAAAGCTTATTGTTGTGGGTTTTGGGCGGCCAACGGGTCGAGCTTTGGCTTTATGTCCTCCTCCAGCCACCAAACCACTCTGGTGGTGGTTCCAGATTCCTGGACCCGGCTCCTCCGGCCCCACTCCATTTCCCGCACAGTGTTAGGCTTGCCCGAGGTTTCCGGATTCGCCTCGGACGTTGCCCATAGCAGATTTCTAGTTTTGGCGGCGGGACCGTGGCATACAGATGTCTACCGGTTTGACCATGCGACGGGCCAACTTGTCTCTTATTTTGATGGACTCGCGGCCCGCGAAATTGATTTCTCTCCGGATGGTCAATTCGCAGTTTATGTGGATGGCTATGACGGTTCGTTATGGAGGTATGACCTAAAAGAACGCCGGAAGACCCGTCTGACCGACCCTCCCTTCTATGCCCTTCTCCCTCGCTGGTCCCCGGACGGCCAGTGGATTGCCGTAACGGGGAGCGGGTCGGAGGGCCGGTGGAGAATCTACCGCATCCCCGCTCGGGGCGGTACTCTGGAACGAGTGATCGCGGATGATGAAGATGAGGGAGCAGCCACTTGGTCGCCGGACGGCAAGTCTCTGGCCTTTGGAAAAGTCGATTGCCAGTTTGCCGACAAATGTGGCGTTTATCGGTATGATTTGGTGACGCACTCATTGCACATGTTGCCAGGCTCAAGGGGTTTTCGCACTGCCCGCTGGTCGCCCGATGGCAAATACATCGCGGCACTTCGAACCACTGACCAGAGCCTCATGCTGTTCGATTTTGCCACGCAAAACTGGAAGGTAATCCACGGCCCGACCCTGGGCGATACCTTGAATTGGTCGAGAGATTCCAAGTACATTTACGGGTACATTCCGGCGGACAAGAGCCCTGTCATCTTCCGTGTCAGTGTCTTTACTGGCACCACGGAACAAGTTGCCAGCCTGAAGGGTATCGAGGCGGCAGGGATACAATCCAAGCAATGGTTCGGGCTCGCCCCCGACGATTCGCCCATCATCTCGCGGGAAACGAGTGAGAACGAGGTGTTTTCAGTCAGTTATCAAATGCCCTAAGGATGAGCAATGGATCTAAGCAATCTGCTTTTCGGGAAACCGCTGCGTTCATCGGACGAAGCGGGAGAAAAGCTGGGGCCCATCGGCGGCCTCTCCGTCTTTGGATTGGACGCTCTCAGTTCCGCTGCTTACGGTCCGGAGGCGGCGCTGACGCTGATGATCGTGCTGGGCGCCGCGGGGATTTCCTACATTGTGCCGATCACGGCGAGCATCATCATCCTGCTCGCAATCGTCTATTTCTCGTATCGCCAAACCATTCAAGCCTACCCGACCGGCGGCGGTTCCTACACGGTGGCGCGGGAGAACCTGGGAGAATTCTCCGGGCTGCTGGCGGCCGCTGCGCTCATGATCGATTACGTTCTGACGGCGGCGGTAGGAATCTCGGCAGGCGTGGGGGCGCTGGTCTCGGCCATGCCGTCGCTTCTGCCGCACACCCTGCTGATCTGCCTCGTGATCTTGTTTCTCATCACCTTGGTCAACCTGCGCGGCGCGCGAGAGACGGGCGCCGTGTTCATCATTCCAACCTACGTATTTATTGGCAGCTTGCTCGTCACCTTGTTGATCGGACTGTTCAAAACCCTTGCCGCGGGCGGTCATCCCTTACCCGTCGTTGCTCCGCCGCCTATGTCCCTTCCCACCGCCGCGGTCAGCCTTTGGCTTTTGCTCAAGGCTTTTGCGAGCGGCTGCACCGCCATGACCGGCGTCGAGGCGGTGAGCAACGGCGTCAAGGCGTTCCGCGAGCCGGTGGTGAAATCGGCGCAGCGAGCCCTAACCGCCATCATTGCGATCCTCATTGTGCTTCTGGGGGGAATCGCCTTCCTGGTTCGCGCCTACCACATCGGCGCCACCGACCCCGGCCAGGCTGGATACCAAAGTGTGCTCTCACAACTCACCGCCGCCGTGGCCGGGCAGGGGGTTTTCTACTACATCACCATGGGCTCCATCCTGCTCGTGCTGGCGCTCTCGGCCAACACCGCCTTTGCGGATTTCCCCCGACTCTGCCGCGCCGTGGCGGAGGACGGATATCTTCCCTCTGGGTTCGCCTCGCGCGGAAGACGCCTGGTGTATTCGCAAGGCATTTGGGTGCTCGCGGTGCTGTGTGGCGGGCTGCTGATCTTATTCGGCGGAGTCACGGACCGGCTGATTCCACTGTTTGCTGTGGGCGCTTTCCTGGCGTTCACGCTGTCCCAAGCCGGCATGGTCGCGCACTGGAGACGAACCGGCGGTAGAGGATCAAGGCACAGCATATTCGTTAACGGCTTGGGAGCAACGGCGACCGCGACAACCGTCATCGTGGTGACCGTCGCCAAGTTCGTCGAAGGTGCCTGGGTAACGGTGATGCTCATTCCCGCCATAATGATGGTGATGGCTGCCATCCGCAGACACTATCGTCTGGTCCAGGCAGAGGTCGCGAACCCTGTGCCTCTGGATTTGACCGGCCTTCGCGAGCCGTTGGTAGTGGTTCCCCTCCTCTCGTGGAACCGGGTCGCCCAGAAGGGATTGCGGTTTGCCCTTACTCTATCTTCCGAGGTTCAGGCTCTGCACATCGATTGTGAGAAAGATCCCGGGAGCTTTTCCCAAACGTGGAGCCGCTTCGTCGAGGAACCGGCCAAACAAGCGGGACGAGCCGCGCCGCGCCTGGTCGAGCTGTCATCACCTTATCGCTTCGTCATCACACCCATAGTCGACTACATTCTGGAACTCGAGCGAAGCAACCCCGACCGGCAAATCGCCGTATTGATCCCCGAGTTGGTGGAGCCGCATTGGTTCCAGTACCTCCTGCACAACCAACGCGCTGAATTGCTGAAGGCGCTCCTGCTGGCCAAGGGGAGCAAACAGATTATCCTCGTCACGGTGCCCTGGTACATCATTGCCTAACGATGACCACCGCCGTCGGAGGGAGCTCATTCACTCCTCAGATTGAAAGCCTGTACGATTTTGTAACGATGCAAATTAGGTCAGCACCTGCCAACCTAAAGGCTGCCGCAACATCGCACCTGCCAAAATGAAGAGAGGCGTTGCGGCCGACGTGAGGGGGTGTGGCCTAAAAGTGAAAGCCGAGATCCCCTGGACGTAGCGTGGGCGTCTCGCCCGCTGGGGCGTGGGCATCCTGCCCGCGAATTCTTGGCGGGAGCGGGACGCTCCCGCGACAGCGGGCGAGACGCCCACGCTACAATACTCTCGCCCTCTCTTCAGGAAAGCCGGGCGCCCTCCCCTTTTACGTCGCACACTCCCGACGTGGTAAGGTTGATTCGTGCAAACTGGAAAGCCAAGCCGGACGGCCTGGGCGGTGGCGGCTCACCGTGCCGCTCATCAGGTCCTGGAGCAGGGGCGCATCATCCATGAAGAGCGCGCCAAGCTCGTCGCCCGGTTAGGCGAAGACTGGCTAAGCCATTTTGAAACGGACTCGCTCCGCGCCAAACTGCTGGCACTAGGGTTTTCTGAGATCGAAGACCTGGGGCCTTCCCAAATCGCCGCCCGCTACTTCCCCCATAGCGAAAGTAAGCTTTCCGACAAGGGCGGCCATATCCTGCGCGCGACGACGGTCTCAGGAGCACACCATCGAGCCGCTATTGCTTCAGAACCTTCACCACAAAGTAACTCACGGAATGGGGAACGTCCTTAAACCAATGGGGGATGCCGGCGGGGATCACCATCACATCTCCCTTCGTCAAGTGGTGCACTTCCCCACCCTCGATTTCTGTCGCCCGCCACTGGCCGGGAGAGGTCACGTTACCTCCCACCATTTTCCCACCCGTAATGAAAGTCGCGTCGCCGTCGACAACATAGAAGACGTCGGTTTCCTTCTCATGGAGTTCGACCTGACCGCCGCCCGAACGGTGAGCCCCCATGACAATAAGATCAGAGGCCTTAATCAGGGTGCCGCCGGCGGCCAGCGCGCCGCCCACCTTTTCGTGGTTGATGTAGGTGACCGCGGGTTCCCCATCGCCCCGTGCGAACAAAGCAGCGGCTGTCAAAGACGCCAAAACTAAGAGTGGAAAATTCATCATTGAATCTCCTTTTCGCTCATTTGTTCCTGAAAGCTCAGGCTGAGAAGTATTGCGTCGGACGCGATTCATGTCAAACTATGGTTGTGAGTCACTTCCTCGTGTGAATGCGGGAAAACGATGAACCCTTTAAATGAACACCAGACCATTGCCGACGGGGCGTTCCGTATAGTGGATCTAACCTCCGTGCTCAATGGTCAAACTCCATGCTATCCCGGGGATCCCAAATACACCAAGTCCTGGCATCTTCAGTTCGGAGAGCAAGGGTTTTGCGTGTCAAAGCTGGAAATGAGCGCTCACTCCGGCACCCACGTCGACGCACCGCTACACTTTCTCGGTGATGGGTTCCCAGATTTGGCGGGAATGGCTTTGCAATATTTTATGGGCGAAGCCATAGCTTTAGAGCGGCCCAAGCAACCCGGCGAAAATCTATGCGCCGCGGATCTGGCGGGCGCGGACATTCGCTCGGGCGACATCGTACTATTTCGAACCGGCTGGGACCAGCGCGCCGGCTCTCCCGCATTCTTTCAAGAGGAATGGCCCGGCCTCGAACCCTCACTGGTTGAGGAATTGATCCGCCGCGGCGTCAAAGCTGTCGGGGGCGATATCGCTTCCGTCGACAGCCCTGCCGCGCTTGCCGCCGGAGCCCCCGCGCACAAATTGGCCGGACGCGCCGGACTGCCGGTTTTCGAAGGTCTCGTCAACCTGGATCGAGTAACGGGCCAACGTTTCTATTTCCTGGGTTTACCGTTGAAACTGGAGGGAGGCGAAGCCAGCCCTATTCGGGCAGTCGCATTGCTCCCGCATATTAACTGCGATTCAGACAGTAAGAAACCAGGCTGGGCGGCCGACCAGCGCTCGGTCTGTCAACAGGTCTATCCGATCCGCCCGCACGGCTCTTGACGGCCTTTCCGACGGCCAGTTGTCCA
>JBEKLF010000046.1:0-54180 GCA_050010335.1 Terriglobia bacterium | reverse complement strand
GAGCCTTGGTCGGGATGAGCCCAAAACGAATCGCACAGGGGGAAAGGCGCGAGAAAAACCCAACCGCCACCCCCACGGAGAAGTTTTGCTTGACAACGCCGATGCCGTTATAGACGCGCTACACTTGCTCTTCGGGACTTCAAGGGCGCAACCTTTGGTTATGTGTTAGTGTACAGCTATCGGAGAATTTGGATTCACATGGCGGATGCGGCGCGTGGGCACTCTGGAGCTTCATGCTACTGACGGCTTCGGTCGAGTGCGGAAAGTACTTGAAAGCCGATCGCGGAACACTAACGCTTGCTGACGGCCAACTGCGATTCGAGACCGGTGGCCGCTCCCTGTTTGACCTCCCGCTCCGCTCGATTGAGAAGATCGTCTGGCACTGGTACAGCTTTGGCGGCGCATTTGAAGCCACCATTGCCGGCCAGAGTAACTTCATTTCCTTCGTCCCGCGCGGGGCCGGTCTTGGCGTGTGGTACACCGGCTTATCCACCGCGCGTCAATGGCGCGCAGCCTTCGAGGGCAGACCCGCACCGGAAGGCCCGCCCCTCGCGGCGCGCCTGTTCATGGTCGTTTTTGAAATCGCGATGATCTTCATTCTGGGCTGCTTCGCTCTTCTCTCGCTGGGCGTCGCGATCGACCCCGCGTCTTCAATCTTGAGCCGGATTTTCGCCGGCGCGTGCGCGGTAGTTTTTGGCCTCACCTGCATAGTCCTGGCTGGCAAGGGTATTAAGGCTATCGGCGCCACGCTGTGCGGCAAAAGGTAGGTATCTCCGTTGGCCAGCATCCAAACGGACCAGGGCGCACAACGGGTCTCGGGCGTTTGACAGGTGACCTGAGCGGTGTTAGAAACATCAAATAACTGAAGTCCCCGAGGGCGGGCTTCAATTCTTGGGTGGAGGGCACTTATGCGACGAAGAGATTTTCTTAAGAGAGGTACCGCAGCGGCCGCGGGACTCGCGGCATCAAAGGAGCTTCTTGATCCCCTCGCGAAGGCGAGCGAGACCGCGAAGTTGAATCCCATTCCCAAACGACGCCTGGGCAAGACCGGCGCGGATCTTTCCATTATCGCGTTGGGCGGGATCGTCGTGATGGATACGGAGCAGCCGTTTGCCAATGACATCGTGGCTGAAGCTTTCGACCGCGGCATCAATTACTTTGACGTGGCGCCTGAATACGGCAATGCGCAGCAGAAGTTGGGGCCGGCGCTCGAGCCCTATCGAAAGCGCTCGTTCCTTGCCTGCAAGACGCTGATGCGCGATAAAGACGGCGCGGCGAGCGACCTTGAGGACTCGCTGCGCAAGCTGCGCACGGACCACGTTGACCTCTACCAGTTTCACGCCGTGACGACGAAAGAAGACGTCGAAAAAATCTTTGGCCCCAATGGCGCCATGGTAACCTTTCAGGCGGCGCGCAAGGCGGGCAAAGTCCGCTTCATCGGTTTCTCTGCCCACTCTGTCGAAAACGCGTTCTCGATGCTCGATCACTATGATTTCGACACCATCCTCTTCCCCATCAATTTCGTTCTCTTCTCGCAAGCCAACTTCGGGCCACAAGTGCTTGAGAGGGCGCACGAAAAAGGCATGGGCATCCTGGCGTTGAAATCCATGGCGAAGACTACCTGGCCGGAAGCGGAGAGGAAGAATCACCCCGAGCCTAAGTGTTGGTATCAGCCCTCGGCCCTGCCGGAGGAGGCCGCATTAGGCTTGCGCTGGACCCTGTCGCACCCCGTCACCGCCGCGGTGCCTCCCGGCGATGAGAAATATTTCCGGCTCGCAATGGACGTGGCGCAGAAATTCGAGCCCATCAAGCCGGAAGAAGAAAAGGCCCTCATGGCGCGCGCCCAGGGAGTGGAGCCGATTTTCCACTTGGCGAAGGCGTGATGAATCGAAATCGCTTTCCCGCGGGCTGGGATGAGGACAGAGTTCGCGGCCTTCTGGAGCATTACGAGCAGCAGACCGCGGATGAAGCGGTCGCGGAAGACGAGGCAGCTTTCCGGCTGAAAGGCCAGACTGGGGTCGAGGCTCCCAAACGCCTCGCTCGCAATAAGTCATTGGTCACCGAGCGGAGAGAGGGGTGATATACTCGCAAGAGAGCGGAGCATTATGAGCAAAGTGAAGGACCTCGAAAAGCAGATCCAGGAGCTCTCTCCCGAGGAGCTGACGGCATTCCGCGAGTGGTTTACAAAGTTTGACCCAGACATAGGGGACCAAGAGGTTGACCCTGACGTAAAGGGTGGGACACTCGACACCCTGGCGGAACGTGCGCTTCGCGACCGCAATGCGGGCCTTTCGACCAAGCTGTGAACCAACACGCCTTGTTTCTCTGCTGAGAGTGCCACTGACTTTAATCCAAAATCTAAAATCCAAAATTAACAACGAGACCACAATGAATCCCCCACCCCCAGACAAATCCCCGAAGCTTCGCAGCGACGATTGGTTTGGCAAGCGCGATCGCTGGGGCTTGGCGCACCGCGCCTGGCTGCGCTCCGAAGGTTTCAGCGAGCGCGTGTTTGACGGCAAGCCGGTCATCGGCGTTTGTAATTCCTGGAGCGAGCTCAACAACTGCAACGCCCATCTGCGCACCGTGGCGGAAGCGGTGAAGCGCGGCGTGTGGGAAGCGGGGGGATTCCCGCTGGAATTCAACACCATTTCGCTCGGCGAGATGCTGATGAAGCCCACCGCCATGTTTTTCCGGAACCTGATGGCGATGGAAGTGGAAGAATCCATCCGCGCTCATCCGCTGGATGGCGTGGTGCTGTTGTGCGGGTGTGACAAGACCACGCCCGCGCAGTTGATGGGCGCCTCGAGCGTCGACGTGCCCGCCATCATGGTGCCGGGCGGACCGATGCTGCGGGGCATGTGGCACGACCGCGAACTCGCCTTCGGAACGGACGTCCGGAAGATGTGGGAAGAGGTGCGAGCGGGCCGCCTGGGAGAAGAGGAGTGGTGTGAAATTGAGAGTTGCGTGGCGCGCAGCGCGGGCTACTGCGGGGTGATGGGCACGGCCTCAACCATGGCCAGCCTCGCTGAGGGACTGGGCATGACCCTTCCTGGCGCGGCGGACATCCCCGCGGCCGACTCGCGCCGCATGATGATCGCCGAACAGAGCGGAAGGCGCATCGTCGATATGGTCAGGGAAGGTTTGCGGCCATCACACATCATGACCGCCGCGGCGCTCGAGAACGCGACGCGGCTCCTGATGGCGCTGGGCGGATCGACGAACGCCATCGTGCACCTGGTGGCCATTGCCGGGCGACTGGGAATGGACTTACCCCTCTCCTTGTTTGATGCCGTCGCCACCACCACACCCTTCATCGCCAACGTGAAGCCCTCGGGAAAATTCCTGATGGAAGACTTCAGTTACGCCGGCGGTGTGCCCGCCGTGCTGAAGGAAATCAGCCCCCTGCTGCATTTGGAGGCGCTGACCGCGAGCGGCAAGACCATGGGTGAGAATCTGAAGGGCGCGGCGTGCTTTAATCGGGAAGTCATCCGGCCTCTCAACGAGCCGCTGTTTCCCCAAGGAGGCGTCGTCGTGCTGAACGGGAATCTGGCCCCGCTCGGCGCGGTCATCAAGCAATCCGCCGTTTCACCGCATTTGATGAAGCACCGAGGCCGCGCCGTGGTATTCCAGAACAACCTGGATTTGCTGGCGCGCCTCGATGACCCGGACTTGCCGGTGGATGAGAACTCCGTGATGGTGCTGAAGAACGTCGGGCCCAAGGGCGCTCCGGGAATGCCGGAATGGGGCCATCTACCCATCCCGGCAAAACTGCTCAAAGCCGGCGTGAAAGATATGGTTCGTTTGAGCGACGCGCGCATCAGCGGCACCAGCTTCGGGACCATCGTAGTCCACGTTGCGCCGGAAGCCGCGGTGGGCGGGCCCTTAGCGATTGTTCAGGATGGGGATGAAATTGAGTTGGACGTGCCGGCGCGGCGCCTCGAGTTGCGCGTGCCCGACGCGGAAATCAAAACGCGGTTTTCACAATGGAAAGCGCCTGCCCCGCACTACACGCGCGGTTACGGCAGGCTTTTCCTCGACCACATCCTGCAAGCCAACGAAGGGTGCGATTTCGATTTCCTGCGTGGCGCCGACCGTGAAGACGACGGGACGCCGCTCGCGCGCTATCCGAATCCTGCCCTGTGAGCCCTCCCGGCTCATCATCCTGCGATAGAATAGGCGAATATGGCGCCCCTCAACTCCGAATCTGTGAAGCGTGTCGCCCATGCCTTTGTAAACGCCATAAATCAGCAGAGCGTCGAAGGGATCGCGGGCTTGATGACGGAAGACCATGTCTTCGTTGATTCACTCGGAACGAGAATCGAGGGCCAGCAGCGGATGAAGGCAGGTTGGGAAGGTTACTTTCGCATGGTCCCTGACTACACCATCGTGATCGACGAATCCTTCGTGGATGGAGCGGTGGTGGTTATGCTTGGGACCGCGCAAGGCACCTACTCTGCGGACGGCGTCCTGCGGCCGGAGAACAACTGGTCGACGCCGGCATCCTGGCGTGCGCTCATTCGCGGTTCGCTCGTGGCCGAGTGGCGCATCTATGCGGACAATGAACCGATCCGCCAGATTATGGCCGGCAAGGGAAAGTAGCGCCGGCCGGATGAAGTGCCGCCCTGAGGGCGACGCCACAAGTACTATCCCCCTGCGACACAGCACCGTAGGATAGATTGCACCTTTCTGTACAGTAGTGTACAGTTTCCTTGGACTCTTTGGAGGCTCGCAAAATGAAGACCCTTACATTCACCGAATTTCGGAAAAACGCCTCGGCGGTCCTGGATCGCGTGGAGGGAGGAGAGAGTATTTGTGTCCTGCGCCACGGGAGGGCCATCGCCAAGATCATTCCGGCGAAGCGTGACCAACCTGAGCCCGCCTGGAAACGCCCAGGTCCGCGATTGGTCATACCGGGGGCGTCGCTCAGTAGGGCTGTGCTCGAGGAAAGGCGGTCGGCCCGTTGAACGTATTCCTGGACTCCTCTGCGCTCGCCAAACGGTACGTCAACGAGACGGGAAGTGATCGGGTAGGCGAGATCTTGTCTGCCGCATCATCGCTCGGCCTCTCGGTAATTTGCCTTTCGGAGGTTGTTTCCGGGCTGTACCGCCTCCGGCGCGAAGGAAAGCTCTCCCCGCCACAATACGCCGCGAACAAACGGGCCTTGATCCAGGATGTGGAAGCCTCGGTCGTTATCCACATTACGGACCAGGTTGTAGCGCGTGCTGTCGAGTTGCTGGAGCGCTGGCCGCTGCGCTCGTCCGATGCTTTGCACGTGGCCTGCGCGGCAGAGTGGGGGACGGATTTGTTCGTTTCCGCAGACGAACGACAATGCAGAGCGGCTCGGGGATATGGACTTCGAGTCGAAGCGCTGGGCGCGAGTTAAGGGGCGGCGGCACGCAGCCTGTAGCTCACCGCAGCATCGAGAAGCCCGTGGGCGAAAGGAACATGTTGGTAATGTTGCGCACAATCTCCCCGCCGTGCCGGACTGACTCGTCGCGAATCTTGACCCAATCAGGATCGGCGCCGAACGTGGCCCACGCCTTTTCGCGGTGGGCTTCACTTTCAAAGGGAATCAAGTAAGCCATGTTGGGCTGGTTGGGCCCAAAGACCGTGTCCGCGTAAAGGATGGGGTGGATGCCACTCTTGTGGAAGATATCGATCTCGCCTGCCTTGCCGAACCGGTCGTGCAGATATCCAAGCTGGCGATTCGTAGGTGATTCATAGATGCGCATCTCATAGAGCTTGTGAGGCGGGTCGCCGGCCGGGGTCGCGGTAAGCGGAGGGCAAAAGTCAGTCGAGCGGAGCAACGTCGACTCCACCCGGTGAAAGGGCGGTTCGTCCTTTTCCACCTCCTCGGCCGCTGCCGCGTAGTCGGGGTCGGAGCTGAGCTTCCCCCACTGCGTTTCCATTTCCGCGAGGCTGGGGTACGTAAAGATGATCAACGTCGTAGGAAGGCTCGTGCCCACCGTTACGTTGAAGAATCCCATGGGACCAAAGCCGTGCTTTTGGCAAATCGGCATGAGCCGGTTTTCCAGCCATTTCGCCATTCGCGGTGTTTGGCTGCCGTTCTGCATGTGAATGTAGTAGAACTCGAAGTAGGAAGAGCTCATGGGTTTGTCTCCAGTTGAAGTTGCCGCGAAGGAGGATTTCCAGGCGGCCGCCAAGCCGATCGTCGCCGCGGGTATATCCCTAATTAGGAATGTTCGCCGGTCCATCATTTCACCTCTTTCAGATAAAGAACGGCCTCACCGTTGTTGGGCGGAGTAAAGGAACGGTCACCGGTAACAGCCGTGAAGGATTCTGTGGATACCACGGTGTGGTCGACCGGGTTAAACCATTCGTAATGGTAAGCCCCGGCTCGGAGGTTCACCGTAAAAGCGCTTGTCCCGGGCTGGTACACCAGGTATTCGTGTCCAGGGTTCGCGAGACAGTAATGCGTAGATGACAGCGCGTTCTGGGGAGTCATATCGGCCAGATTCATTCGATCCGCGTAAACCCTTGCATCTCCCATGGCACTGCGGAGTGTGTCCCAATAGGGGTCGGGCGTATCACCGGAGGGATGGTTGCGGTCGTTCATATCCCAGGGGAATGGGTCAAGGTAGGGGTCCATGAAGAGCACCTGGTTGCCGCGCGTAAGATTCTTCCACACCCAGGCGCGCTGGGCAGCGGGGCCGACTTTCTGGAGGGCGATATAGTAAAATGAATGATCCGTGTCATTGATGATGACCTTGCGCCCGTCGGCGGCAGGCGGATCGGTCTGATAGCCCTCTGTGTCGTTGGGTGAAATCCAGTCGGCGCCACTCGCGAACAGCGCGGCATTGGAGCCCTTGGGGTACTGAGCCGTCATCCCCACCGGATGCTGATGGGGTTTGGCGGCTTCATAGGTCTTGATGCACTGAATCATGTGGGCCTGCCAGGCCGTATTCTGGGTGCTGCCCTCGTCCTCGTTAGTAATTTCATACAGCACATTATCAAGATCATTCACATCATCAATAACTCTCCGTATATAAGCCTCTTGCAGCGCGGTGATGGCCGGAATGGAAAGGGCATGGGCCGAAAGGCCACCGCGCGTGTGATTGGGATCGCCGTCAATCCCATTTATGTTGTTGTGGGCATTATAGGGATGTCCCGGCCAAGGATCATCGTGGCCTTTGTTATTGAGGCTAAAACCCTGAAAGAGCATGATGGAAACATACATTCCAGCGTCCCGCGCGGCGATGACGCGTTCGCGCATTCTGTCAAAGTAGGCGGAATTGAAGAGGTGCAGATCAAATTTGGGGTCGCCGTCCAAGGCGGTGCCGAGGCCCGGGCGTTGGTAGGCCATCGGCGAATAACGGTAGTTGACGGCGCCCGAAGCATCCATCTCCGCCGGCGATTCCCAGGTCCATAGCCGGAAGAAGTTATGATGGTGAGATTTCAGGAATTCCAGGTAGACACCAAAGTCCAACGCCGGATTGGGATATGCGCTTGGACGGGCGATTTCCAAAAGATTATTCCAGGTGTGCGAGCCGGTTAAATAGATCGCCTTGCCGCTGTCATCGGTGAAGTAACGGGGATTGGTCTTGAGCACGCGCAAGGGGCCGCTGGCGGAAGCCGACGTGACCGTGGCGGCGAGTGCAACAAAAGCAAAAATCGATCTTATAGAATGAGTCACGGGGCATCCATCCTGCTCAGTCAATATCGCGCGACGTCAGTTTGCAGAATTCGTTATTTGTCGTTCCGGCGTCTGAGAGTATACGCTCGTTTGTCTCCAACCGCTTTCGTCATTTCGGGGGTGATTCCTCGAATCGGATTTGTGACCAGACCGACAAATCACCTCCGCCAGGGCCGGAAGGTGGAGGGCTCGTGGTCAGCATGATGCTGTGATCACGGGTGCTGTCAATCGGAACGCGGAAGGTAAATCGGCCGCGGTCATCGGATCGAGACAACGGTTGCAGGAAGCGATCAAGCACCACCCGGCTCTGGCCGGACTGATCCTCGACCGCAATGGAGATCTCCACCCCCTGCGTCCCGCCATCGCCGGTGTAAGCTTCCTCAGGTACGCCGAAGTATCCCGAGAATGACGATGCCTTCTCTGGGATTTCCACCTCGATCTTGCTGGGGGCGTGCACGATCAAGGCAGACGTTCCGTGAAAAATCATCACCCGCGCGGGCGTGGCACTTTCCACCGCTTCCGGCTCCGGCCAGAAAACGCGACCCTGCACATCGGCGAGCATGCGGGGAACCGAAATTCCCCTGGCTGCCCACGGAAATCCCGCGGAGGTATAGAGCCGCACGGTGAGATCATTCCGGAATTCCAAGGGCCCTTGCGGGGGGCGCTCAATAGTCACACTTTCCGGCACCTTGCCGGGATGGGAAGCAAAAAGGTTTATGACATCGTAGTTGCTGATCAGCAGCGGGTTCACCAGGAACGGCCGCTCCGCCATGGAAGGAACAATGCGGTATGGTTCCTCGACTTGACCCCTCGCAACCCGCATGTAGAGTGGATGCGGCTGATAGAGGAAAGCAGCGGCCTTTCCCAGCAAGTTCGGAGTGATCGTGACGGACATGAACAACGGCCCGTGCGTCCAGGGGCGCAGATCCAACTTCTCGCCGAAGTGCAGGTTTTCCTCGTGTACAAGCTGGAAGGCAGGGTCCTCCGCGGTTCGCTGCTGCAAAACCAGGAAGTGCCCGTCCCACGCGACGGGAACGTAATTATTGAGCACGTAATTCAACGCGGCAGAATCCTCCAGAGTGGGAAATCGGCCGTCGGTGGCTTCGTGGCAGAGCAGAACAAAATGCGGCCGTCCGGCACTCCGGAAGTATTCCTCATTGAGGCTCTGGAGCGCCGGCGTATACGCCACGAACCCTTGGATGCCCGGGCGCGGCTGGTAGTTCATCCCATTGACCACGGCAGCCAGCAACAGGTAGTTCATCACGTCCACGGATTCGTTCCCGACGACGTCTTTCGCGTGGTCGATAAGGAGCATTTGAACATTTTTGGCATCGAGACAGTCCGCATAGAGGGCGTCCGAGCGTCCCCGCAAGATGGTAATGATCATCTCGGTGTTGTGGATAACGCGTCGGGGCCATCCGCTTACTGGCTGCCATGCGAAACCTGAAACCTGATAGTTCGCCCCAATCAGGCAGAGCATCATACCGGCGGCGAAGGTAACATCCAACATCCACGGGCGAGAAGCCGCGCGCGCTTTCCACAGGTCCTCGTGGAAACAAAAAGCCAAGCCCAGCGGCAGAAACCACAGGAATACAAAAGCGTGCCAATCTCCGGAACGAGTGAAGCCCTCTTTCCACGCAAGAAAAACATATTGTGCCAACGTGACCAGGCCGGCCCAAGTGAGAAGGCTGCCGCGCGCCCGGGCGATGGTCGCGATTAATGCGACTACAAACAACCCAAGCGCCGCCAGGGCTGCGTACAAGACATGCGTCTTTGGAACCAGGTTCATGGCCGCGCTGTACCCGGACTCTAACTCGAGCGCATGCCGAAACCAGGGGGCAAGATGGGAGGGCGACTGGCCTAAGGCCATCCAGAAAGCAACGAATCCTGTCGGCGTCGCCAGCGCCAGCGCGATCGCCTTCCGGTTTTTCCGCTGCCAGATCCAACAGATAACAACCAGCGCCAGGCTCACGATCGCTGCGGTCAGGAACGACTCTTTGATGAGAGATAGAACTATGAACGCAAAAACCCACAGGGGTCCTTGCCAGCGCTCGTGGGGGTTGTCGATGACCAGGAGTAATGTGCCGGATGCCATCACGAGGAACGCGGTTTGGTCGAACCCCGCGGAAAGCGTGAAGACCACCAACCATGCGAGAAAGGCGTAGCGCACCCATCCCGGTAATCGCTTCGCCAGCCCTGTCGCTGCCAGGGCCACAAGCGCGCTCCAGAAGAAGGCAAAAGCGATGCGTGGACCCAATAGATGGCCCAGGCTGGTCCGTGTGCTCAGGAATCCCAAGGGCCCGAACGTAAAGACAATTTGGGTGCCGAATTGCAGATGGTGCGCGGTGGCGTATTCGAGCGCCGCGTGCCAGGAGGGATCAAGTTCGAGGGGCGGTTGCTCGGTCCCGCTGAGGAAGAACGCCGACACAAAAACCAGGGTTAAACAGGCAGGCCAAACAATCCTCTGGGGGGGTGGAGACATCATCCTCAAACTCATCCTCGTCGGATGAAGAAAGCCGGTTCTTGCGTGAGCTGGACGGCAGCCTTTAGGAGCAGTTTTCCAGAGTTTGAGTCAAGCCTTCTAGCCAGCGGGAACTTCTTAGCCGGGACTTCCACTGCGCCAGAACTCCCCGGCCACGGATACTCGACGTTTGGCTGATCGACGTGAGGGTGTAAGAGGTCTATTTCCAGACACAAATTTCGAATCTCCCCCGCATTGGATGGCCGGGGAAATCGAATTCGGCGCCAGTGCTCATCGATTAGGCGCGGCAGAATTGTGGCGATAACGTTGTGCCTAAATTTCAACGCCTCGATATTATTCTCGTACACATGCGCCTTGCACAGCTTTTCCAGCCACATTTGGAGATAGTGTAACCGGTGGCTGACCGGTAGCGCGCTGCGGGCCAACAAGTCATACGCCTTGAGGTCCGAAGCCGCTTGTGCTGCGAATGCCTCGCCCCAGGTTGTCATTAGGCCGCACTCGGGTAGAGCGTATCACCGAGACGCCAGCCATCCGGCAGCAACAAACCGCCCGCGCGAATGCTTTCGAATTCTGTCTCTGTCACCTCAATCACCACCGACGGAAATGGTATTCGTGGTGGATCAGGACCGAACGCGATTGGGACGATGCCGGAGGGCGACGTGTCGGGGTTAACTTCGAGAAGCTTCACGGGCTCGTCAGTGGCGTGCTCCTGATCGGCAATGACTCGGATGATTCGAGTGATGCTCGGTTCGTATTCTCGGTGAGCGTCGGCGAGTACTTTGGCAATTTCACCTTTGTCAGGCATGTTCGACATACCGATTTCTCCAAAAGAACTCTAGCATCCAAGAGGCTTCCGCGCAATCACCAGGAACTGCTTTCCCCACAAGCGCTGCGCCAGAGGAGACGCCAGGTACAGGCGAATCAGGAATGCCCACTGGTGAACTCGGGAGCTCATCGTGAAGGGAAGGAAGCGCGGTATGACGAGTTCCTTTCGAAATCCGGCGATTTCCAGAACTTCAGCCATCGAGCGATCGCTGAGAGGCAAATGGTGATCCCAAAAATCCCAGTATTCATCGAAGCAAAACCGGATGTTCGGCCCCAGGGCAATCAGCAACCCTTGCGGGCGCAGCACCCGGTACGCTTCGGAGAGACAGTAGGCAAAATCCGATTTGGTCCGGAGGTGTTCAAAGAAGTTGCTGCTGAATACCACGTTGACAGACTCCGACGGCAGGGACCACGGCTGGGTGGCCTCCTGAGAAAGCACGGTAACGCCGGGGCCGGCTTTATCCGCGGTAGTGGGGTTTGAGTCCAGCGCGTACTTGTGAGCCGCTGAAATGCCGTTGATGAACTCGCAGTATCCACCGCCCAGATCGATCACGGTGTCCGTAGGGTTTACCCACCGCTGAAAGTAATGGCGCGTGAGGATCCGCCACACCTTGACGCGCTGCTGCTCGATTCCTCGAAATCGGCGGCCATACACGGCCTGTTGATGCTCCGGGTGCGTCATATCCATATCATTCGCGGTCTGCGCTTCAGAAACTTTGCTGGCCGGACCGCCAGAATTCTCCCTCAAGTGGCTAACCTATAGTATCGCTCAGATTAATGGCTTTTGTGGCTTCAGAAGAGCCCCTCGCAGGTGGTTACTCCGTCCATCTTCTCTCGGAGTCATAAACTATTAAGATATCAACTCACTTATATCGCCTGGAGTTTTGCTCTTTCGTAACTAGGCGCGGCTTCCAACCTGTGCTAATATGGGTTCGATTATGACTTCGCAACCGATTTGCCCGAGCTGTAGCTCGTCCCGGATCGTACCCTCTCCGAGTGGCTTTCACCTTGTCTGTTCCGATTGCCAGCGCGTCATGATTCAGGAGCGGGTCAGAAAGCCGCGGGGAAGAAAGCCGCGTAGCAGGCTCATTCGGCCTGAGTCATCGTCCGGTGCAGGAAACAAGAAAGGGTGAGGTCCGGGAGAGCACTTTCTCGGGCGGTTGTACGCGCGGCAAACTTGGGTCGCGGCGCGAGTACATTTGACTTGCCCCGCTCAATATGCCACGTTGAGCGTGCATGCGACGCAATCCGGTGGCATTTCAAATCTGCAAAATAAGCGGACGTTTAGCCATTCTTCTTGCCACTCTCGCCGGGGGGGCAGACCTGCTTGCGGCGGAGAGCTTGCAAAACTTCGTCAGCCATCTGATGCAAGGAAAGTCGGGAGCGGTCATCGTCTCCGATCCGCGAAGCGGCCAAATCCTCGCCATTTGGAATCCCCAAAGCGGACTCAGAGAAGCTTACAATCCGGGGTCGACAGCGAAGTTAGTGGTGAGCGCCGCAGCTCTCGAGGAGGGCATACTCTCGCCCTTTGAAAAGATCATGTGCCGCCGAGTCCCGCGGCTTTTGGGAGAATCGTATCATTGCTCCCATCCGCCTCCTGTCCGACCGTTCGATCTGGCCGAGGCCCTGGCTAACTCTTGCAACTATTTTTTTTCGGAGGTGAGCACCCGGCTGTCTTCGTCAGCTCTAGCCCATTGGTATGCCATGTTCGGTTACGGCATCGCGGGAGAAAATGTTTCGCCCGGCGAGGTACGCATCCCCGATAATCCTCGGGAAAAAGCGCTCGCTGCCCTGGGCGAGCAGGGAGTGACGGCGACGCCTGCGCAAGTGCTGCTGGCATACTCAGCCATCGCTACGCACGGCGAAGTTTTCCGCCTCATCATGCCCGGGCAACGAAAGGCGCCGAGCCTTGATCGTGTGGTCTCGCTGCATGACAGCACCTTTGAGGTTCTGGAGAAAGGACTGCGCGATTGCGTAGACGACGGCTCCTGCCACGCCGCTGGCGTTCCCGGTGTGGCTGTTGCCGGCAAAACCGGAACTGCCCCCACGATGGATGGAAGCCACGTGACGCAAGCGTGGTTCGTGTGCTACGCACCGGTTGAGGCGCCGGAAGTCGCCCTGGTCATTTTCTTGAAGCGCGGTACGGGCGGCGCCGACGCCGCGCCACTAGCGGCGCGAATCCTTAAACGGTACTTCGCCCAAACGCCACACACACCATGAGAAAACGGGTGTTGGTATTCCTGGCCCTCGCAGCAGCCGCACTCCCCGCGCGCCCTGCGAGTCTGGAGTTGAGCATCGAATTGTTTTCTCATCGGAACGTCAAAACCCTAACCGTGGAAGCCGCAGAGCAAAGCGTGAACATTTGCGGCTCGAAGGCGGATGGGCCCTGTTGGGTTCTGCCGCCGGAAAAGAAGATCTCCTGCTTCGCCAGCCGTCTCATCCAATGCCGCCTTGAGGCCACCGACCGAAGCTTTATGCTTCTCACGTTTGAAACCACCGCGCCCATTCCCATAACACCCACGTTCGCCAATTTGAACGAAGCTCCGCAAACCTTCCTGCTGCGGAATGCCCACGTCACCTCCACTCGGGCGGGTTTACAAGTCATCACGCGAGTTGATTTGGAATCCTGCGTCTCCGGTGTCCTCAGGGGGGAAGCTTCCGTGCTCGAAGCTCCTGCCGCGCGCCAGGCCATGGCGATTCTGGCCCGCACCTGGGCGCTCCGCTGGCAGGGGCGCCATCGCGGGCAGGGATTCGATTTTTGCTCGCTCACGCATTGCCAGGTTTTCCGGCCTCCGCTCGTGCGTGAGGCGAATGGCGCGAATGGGCTGGATCCAGCCGTCACCGTCACACGCGGCCAGGTCCTGCAATATCGCGGAGCGCTGGCGGACCCTTACTTCACAGCGTGCTGCGGGGGGATGACGGAGGCTGCGGGGAACGTCTGGCCCGACCGCGCCCAACCGTATTTGATTTCGATTCACGACCCTTATTGCCTCTCGAGCAGCCACGCTTCGTGGAAACAAACGCTAACCGCCGAAACCTTGCAGCAAGTTTTGCGGGAAGCCTTGGATCTGCCAATGGCTGCCCCCCTCGTCGAACTCTCCGTCGAGAAGCGCGATTCCTCGGGCCGGGCGCTCGTTCTGCGTGCCGTCGCCGGCCCCACTTGGAACATTGGCGCAAACCAGTTCCGTTACGCCGTTGACCGGCGCCTGGGCTGGGAGCAGATCAAGAGCAACCTATATACAATTCAACCTCAGGGAGATTTGTGGGTGCTCTCCGGGAATGGGCTGGGCCATGGTGTGGGACTTTGCCAAGCGGGCGCCGAGCAGATGGCGCGGATGGGATCTTCGGCGGTGCAAATCCTCAACACATATTTCCCGGGGACGCAAGTTGCTCTGCAACCCGCGGATGACCTCGACCCGATGGCGTCAAGCGAACACTTTGAGCTTATTTACCCGTCCTCCCAGGAACCCTGGGTGAAGCAAACGCTGGAAACCTTGGAGCATTGGCGCAAGGAATTGGGTGCCCACGCGGAGATTCTGGCGCGGCATGTGCGCGTCGTAACTTGGGCGACCACGGGAGAATTTACCGGTGCTACGGGGCAACCCGGATGGATGGCAGCCTCGAGCGATGGCCAGTCCATTGCCTTGCAACCGCTCGAGCTGCTGGCGCGAAAACAAATCCTGAACCAATCCTTGCGGCACGAGTTGACCCATCTGGTTGTGCATCGACTCAGCGCAAAAGGTGCACCAAGGTGGTTGGAAGAAGGATTGGTGCTCTATTTGACCGGGGAAAGAATCGAAACGCCGTCAACCGCGTCAAAAGCCTCGAGGGAACTGGAAGAGGCCATTACCAAGCCACGTTCGGAAGCCGAAATGAAAGCCGCTTATGCCCAGGCCCTGGAGCGGGTTCAGCAATTCGCACGACAAGAGGGCGACGCTCCTCTGTGGCGGCTGCTCGAGCATCCCACCGCCGACGACCTGCGCTGGCTTCATGAGCAGGAATAGCGCGGACCTGCTTTGAAGGTCCGCGGTTTTTCTTGCCCATCGGGGACGCGCCGTGGGCCTATATAACAGGTCCGCTTTCCCTCCTCTGTCGAAGACTATGCTTTGATCGCGGGCCGAATCGTAGGCGACCCCACCGCAGCCTTTAATTCCAGATCGCTGTTGATAACTTCCATGACTTTCTTGGCCATTTGATTATCGATCTCAGTCTCCCGGTGCAGCACCACCGGGTACCTCACAATGAGATCCAAGCCGTTTTCCACCAACTGAAGGCTCGATTGCGGGCTGGGAATCGCGGAGGAAACGGCCATCCAACCTTCCAGAGCTTGCTGCTGCTGCTCAAGACTGCCGCGATATACGGAGTATACGGAATTGACTGCTTCCAGCATCTTTTTTTCCGCCATGGTGTAATCGCCGCCTCTCTGCAACTTGATATCCAGCTCATGCCAGGCATAAGCGGTACCTGGGATTTGCTTGAAAAGCGTGCCCGAGAAAAGCACCGAGTTCGAGACTACCATCAATCGTCCTGTGGGGTGCACGTCAGAGCCTGACCCACCCAATTCCATCAGGGAAAGCCGAACCAGCCCCACATCGATGACATCTCCCGTGACACCGGAAACACTAATACGATCTCCCACCCTTATGCCATGCCGCCCGAGCAGGAAGAAATACGCCGCGACCGAAAGGATGACGGTTTGCAGAGCCACCGCAATTCCGGCGGTAAGAAAGCCGGCAAAAGTAGCCAGCGATCCGAATTCACTGACGAATCCCATAACCAGGACGATAGCCAAAAGCAGGGCGGTGACGAAGCGGCGCAGAAGCAAAAGTTGATGTCGCCTCAGCGAATCGCGAACGTATCGGAAAGTTGCCTTTCGCCAAACCTCGGAAATGCCCATCACCACGCCTATTCCGATTAAGAGGAGCGCAACGCGAGCAAGAAACGATTCGAGGACGGACACGTATCCCTTGTGTACAGAGGCTTCCCACTGTCGCATGCTCGCCTGGCTTTCCTCCATCAGAATAATTTCCTGCGCAAGCGGAATTGCGGCGCTCGAAATCTGCTTGAATTGCCTCGTGAGTAAAACTATTTTCGCCCGATTTGCCTCCACATTTGCGGGATCTTGCACTGCGGGCAGGTTCGCCAAATTGTGTCCCTGCCTAATCGTGTCGCGGAGTTCGGTTCGGAGCGGAGATTGTACTTCCCGGGCCGTTTTAATAACCCTGGTGGCGCCATCGATCAACTGTTTAATCGCGCGCAGATCTCCCAAGCTTGAGAACAGAATCGCCCCTTGACTGAACAGCCCTGTCGCTTGGGAAGTTTTTGTTGCCGGACTGGAAGTCGCGGATGGGGTTCCTTTCGCCGGGACTTGGGCAAAGAGATCGGGGACCGATCTCTTCAAGTCATCGATCTCTTGTTGCAAGCCCGCTCTTTTCCCCGTACTCTCACTCACGAACGCCGACAACTTCTGAAGGGCTTCCTGAAGCGTCTTGTCGAACTCCAGTTGATCCTGCAAACCGTCGCGCTGCGAAACCAATTCCTTGAGTTTCTTCCCAGAAACCTTCGGGATCTGGCTGTTCAACGTCTCAATTTGCGTTTGGATTTGGCTGATTTGAGCAGCGGAGTTCGCAACAGACTTGGCGATGTTTTGTTTCTCGCCGGAGGTTTGAGAGGAGAATGCGATGCTCGAATCTTCTCCCTTTTCCGTGTGCAGAAGCGCGGCTTCCGCGTCCGCGGATTGGAAAGCGAGTTGCACCGCCTGTTTGGCAAGGCTGCGGGCATTTTCCAGGTAATACGCATCGCTCGGCTGGCCTGCGGATTCATCAGCACCCATGAGCTGCTTATACCATTCGATGGCAACATCGAGATGCTGGATGATGGCAGTATCTTCAGCATTGGCCTCCTGCGCCGGAGTCGCCTGGGGCGCGGCCCCACCTCGAAGAAGAGTTGCCGCAACTACGGTCAAACCGAATACGCCTGCCGAGACCCTGAACCCTTGCCTCATCACTTTTCACCCCTCACTCTTTGTTAGCACGATTGATTAGCGACCGCAATACCGGGGGTGTGACATGAAAGTGAAAGTGGAGATCCCCGGGACGTAGCGCGGGCGTCCCGCCCGCTGGGGCGTGGGCATCCTGCCCGCGCATTCTTGGCGGGAGCGGGACGCTCCCGCGACAGCGGGCAAGATGCCCGCGCTACCCTTCTCGCAAGGGGTCTTGCTTCGAGAGCTGCAAGCGTGCCAGGGAGATCGACCAGAACAACACGCCGGCCGAAATGAGGATAAGGGCGAGGGAAAATCGCACGATCATCTGCAAGTAATCCCAGAATCCCGGTGCGACAATGGGATGCCAGTTGGCCAGCTCGTAGGCCATCCCGTCGAACACCGCCACGCTCAGCAAGTTCGTCAGGAAGGGAGTCCCGAATACGCATCCGGCGAGGAGCTTCCGGGTTTGCGCACCCGCCCCGCGCCAGCCGCCACACAAAAGAGCGAGGAAGAAACTGAGAAGGAATCCACCGAGAACAATCCACAACAGCGCCTCGATGACATCGTAAATTTCCTCAATGGGCACGTGGCTGACAGCTTTTTCAGAATGGAAGGTCAGGAAAGATGCGACTTCCACCGAGTGTTCATTGACCCAGTTAAAGACTGCTCCGCACACCCAGACGAGCACGAAGCTGATGAGGAAGAAGATCAAAGCGTTGAGGAAGTTTTTTCGATTTATCGCCCACAGAGACCTGAGCGGAAGACGGCTGCCCTCAATGGCTGCCACCTCGCCAGCCCCTGAAACAGTTCCCGTTACGAGGACAGTTGAGACAAGGAGTTGCACGACGGCCCAGATGAGTGCAAGGAAGAGCAGCAGCGCCGAGGACTCCGGCAAACCCAGCCATTGGTAGGCCGAAAACCCCCAAAGCGCGATGAGCGCCGCCAAAACAACAACGGTCCGGTAGCTGCGGGCGACAACCCCCAGGCTCCATATCCAGGCTGCAAGGGCTCTGTTCATTTTTACCTATCAGCGATCGGCTAATGTCATCGTTGAAATTCCTCAATGTCCTGCAACGGTCACCGTCGCCGCTCGCGTTGACGCCTGGCGCGCGGGCTCATACATGGGCAGCACGCGCGCCGGATTTGCCTGGAACGTTCCGGGAGTCGCTGCCTTCAAAAGATAGTGGAACTGGCCTTGCCCGCGCTGGAACGTCGTGGAGAACAGCGCCGCGCGATCGTCGTGAAATTCGCGCTGCGTGTAGTAGAAATCCCACCAGGACGGTTTTTCCTTGAGCTCGTACAAACCCTCTTGCTCAATGAAGTCAAATCCCGCGGGGATGGGGTCCTCGATTTGCAAATACTGCTCGTCCTGTGTAGTGCTGACGGTCAGGCGCACCTCAAGCACGTCGCCGGTCTCGACCGGTCCCGCAAGCGGCTGCTCGGAATAGACGATGTGGTTGTTCCGCTGCTCCGGCGCCAGCTTGAAGTATTCGCGGACCACATTCAAAGCGTAGCTGCCTGCTGGCGCGGGTTTAGGCTCGCGGGAAAAGTAAGAGGCCGACGCCGACCAGTAGAGCACTCCGGCGCCAGATTTCACAATGCGCACTTCGTTCGCGCCGGCATGCACTTGCGGCGCGGCGGCCGTTAGCACGATGGGCAGTGGATTCGCGACGTCCTTTTCCGTGATGTTCCGGTCGGCAAGCTTCTGACCATTCAGGTAGACGCTCAGCGTGTAATTCGGTTTGAGCTCGCCGGAAACCTTCAGGTAGTCGATCAGGCCGTAAATCGCGGTCGCGGTCTGCTCCGTTGACTCCCAGTAGTACCCATCGGAGCGATGCTCGATCAGCCAGCGCGCGGCGCGCGGCAACAAATCACTCTTCGGATCGAGGTTCGCCAAAGCTTTGAGCGCATACGCCGTCGTCTCAAAGGAATTGTCAGAAGCGAAGTCGAGCATTTCCTCCCGTTCGGACTTCCATGAAACAAAGGGCCCTTCCGAGTGCGCGCTGGCTTCCAGCAGTCTTACAAATTCCTGCGCGCGCGAGTCCTTGAGCTGCATGAGCAGCAGGGCCATCAGCGCCTGTCCATGCGCGGAGAGTTTCTCCCGCGAGGAATACAAGGCTTCCACAAGATCGCGGTCCACGTCTCCGCTTAAGGCCAAGGCGTAAACCATGTAAACGCGGATGTCCGCGAGTGCGCGGGGATTCTCCTTGATCTGCTTCAGGAGCGAATCGCGGCCATTCTTTAGCCGCTGCTCGTCAATTGGGTAACCCGCCGCTTTTGCCTGAGCCAAGCCGGCCACCACGTATGCTGTCATAAAAGGATGGGTCTCATCCGTCTGCCACCAGCCCCATCCACCGTCGTCATGCTGGAACGTATCGAGGCGCTGGAGCCCCGCCGCGATCTTCTTCTCCAGCTCGGCGGAAGCCGCGGGGGGTGCTAGTCCCAAATCTTTCACAGCTTTCGTTACCAGGATGTTCGGGAGGAAGCTCGACATAGTCTGCTCAACGCACCCGTACGGATAGGTAGCCAAGTAATCTAAAGCCGACATCAGCGTGCCGGCAATCGAAGGCGCCAGGTCGATGCGCAGCGTGGAGGCATCGGCGTTGACCTCCTGGGGAAGAATCAACGAGCGTTTGATTTCGTCCTTGTCGCTTCGCAGAGCTCCCGACTGCGCGACGCCCTGCTGGAGTCCCCAGGGCTCCACCGGCATCTCGAGCTCGAGCGCATCGGATTCCTCATCGGTCAGCGCTTTGGCCAGGAACTTCGCCTGCGCAATCTTCGACGCGCGCACGGTCCATGTCACCACAGCTTCACCATTCTTGGGAACTTTGACGCTGGCTTCGGCGGGGCTGGCGAGCTCCACCCCTTGCGCATGGAGAGAAACCTTTGCGGTTTTATCCGTCGAGAGATAATTGTGGACGATTCCCGTGAGCGTCGCGGTGTCGCCCTGTTCCATGAAGCGCGGAGTTTCCAGGCGCAGGATCAGGTTCTTGCGAGTAATGACTTTTGCCACCACCTGGCCCACCAGGGTGTTACGCGTGACGGCGCGCACCGTGGCCCGCCACGTGGTGAGCGAATCCGGGAAGTTGAATGACGCGTGCGCTTTGCCGCTGGCATCGGTCGCGAGCGTGGGCAACCACTGGATGGTGTCGGGGAAGAACTTGCGGACTTTGGGCTGAACCGTTTGCGGATTCTTGAAATCGGCCAGCCGCGTGGGGGCGCGAAGTTGCGCCAACTCCATCCTGTGCTGGCCCGAGTAGCCCATGAACCAGTAAGTGGTGGAGAATTGCGTAAAGACCTTGTCCCAGGCGCGGGCGTAGAAAACCTTCTCCGGGGGATCGACACTATCCGGGCGGACCGCATAAATGGCCTCATCCACCACACCCAAACTCAACTCCGCGTTTACCGGGCGCCCCTGCGCGTCTTGTGCGGTTACGGTGTAAGTGACCTTCTCGCCGGGCCGGTACTCCGGCTTATCTGTTTCCACGGTGACTTTCAAAACCTTCTCCGTCGCCGGCACGGAGATGTTCTTTGAACCCTCAAGGAGTTGTTCATTTCTTACAAACGCGATGTTGAGGAAGAAGTTGGGTTCGAGGCGCTCCTCAATGGGAACGTCCACCATCAGCGAATCGCCGGCGGCCGGATGCAGCGACCAGGTGTAAACCTGTTGTCCCTCGGTCGTTACCAAAACCTGCGCGCCGGGCGCATGCGTGGCGATTAACACGTGTGCCGTGTCACCGGGCTTGTAGGAATGCTTGTCAGGATAGATGTCAACCGGGCGAATCACGCCCTCTTCTTCAGCGGCTCCCACGTTGGAAATCCAGAGGCTCGTTGAGAAAGTCGCAGCGCGTTGATTGCCGTCGGAACTGCTGGCGGAAACGGTGAGCCAGGGAACTCTGGGTACAGTGTACGTATAGTGAGCCACGCCGCGTGCATCCGTGGAAACACCTGCCTGGGAGAGAACTTCCGAAGGCGCGTTCGAGCCCCAGGACCGGTGGCTTTCAAACTTCAACTGAACGTCGGCGGAGATCGGGTTGGAGTCGTAGTCCAAGGTGTGAACGGTGATATCCGCCTGCTGCCCCGGCGCATAAACGTAGCGGTCAGTCTCCAAGAGGACGACGACGGTCGAGTAGGTCACGATCACGCCGCGTCCGCCCATGATTTCCCGGTTGCTCGCGTCGGTCACGTGCGCTTCAATCCGATAGCGATAATCGTGCTTCTGGGCATCGACCTCGGCAGGCAAAGTGACGTGCAGCACGCCATCCGCATCCAATTGCCCGGCGCCCTGCTTGATCTCTTGCCCGAAATAATCCTCGTTGGCGTTCCCTTCGCCCTCGTCACCCTCAAAGTCCTCATCGCCCCAAAGGATGCGCCAGTAAGGGAACCCGTAGCCGGAGCGGAAAATGGAGTACTTGACGTGGCCGCCGGAAACGGGCGCGCCGAAATAATAACGCGCGCTGATGGTGCCCTGGATCATTTCACCCTGAAGAAAGCGCGGCTTGTCGGTAGAAACCGCCACCTCAAACTCCGGTTTCTTGTATTCCTGCACTTCGAATGTTCCATAGAGACGCTTCTCGCCAATGTGCGCGGTAATACCATAGGTGCCGAGCGCCGAAAGCGGACTAAGTGTCAGCGACCCGTGGAAGGACCCGAAAGGCGAGAGTTCCAGCTTCTGTTGATAGATGGTCTTCTGGTTGGCGTCAGCAACCTCGACGGTGACCGGACCGGGAACGTCCAAACTGAACTGTCCGCCCCTCCGTGCGCGAACAACCCCTTTGAAATCAACCTCATGCGTGGGTCGGTATACTGGGCGGTCGGTGTAGATATACCCTACGTAGTCCGTGGCGGACGTGTCGAAGAAAAAAAACGGCTCGACGCTGGTCGCTGCCACATCCTGCCCCACTGTAGCTAGCATTATCGAGTTATCCACTTTCACTTGTTCGAAGGTAGATTGAAAAACCCCGGAAGCGTCCGTCGTGCCACGCGCCAACTCCTGATGATTGTTGAAGACAACGGCGGTCGCGCCCTCTACCGGAGTGCCAGAGTCGCGCCGCACCACAAAAAGCAACACTTGGCCGGGAGAAGTTTTGGAAACCAGCGCCAGATCCGTGACCACCACCAAGGTGTACGCGCGCAGTTCGTGGTACGCCACCTCGACAAGATACAGACCCTTATCGTGCACATCCACGGGGATTTCCTGGTACTCGGAACCGCGCGTTTTGGGCACCAGTTCGCGCCAGCCGAGCGCCAGTTGCTGGCGGTTCAGAAGGGGTACTTGGGCGTAGGTGGTGACATCGAGGGGAATGCGTTGCCGCTTTCGCTCCTGAACCTGCGAGGAGTGATATTGCCAGCGCGTTTCGAAGCGCAGTTGGGAGCGGAAGAAGTCCCGGACGTTCGCGCGTAAGTCACGTTTCCACTCATGAAAGCGCTCGAGCCAGGTTTTCTCGCGCGCCAGTTCCGCTTTTTCGCTCCCGAAAGAATGTGCGTCTTTCAGCTTGGAGAAAAACTGAATAGGGTCCTTGACGCGATAGACGCGAAAGTCCAGGTGATCGACCTCGCGAAAGCTGATCCAGATTTTCGGTTGCTGGGAAGGCGCGAAGGTCTGGCGCGAGGTGACGGAAAATGCCGGTTCTGTGGAGGCAGTTTCCCCCTGGGCAAGCGCGGCTGTCGGCGCGGCGAAAAGGCCTGCGAGGAGGAACAACCCTGCCAGAGCGACGCCGGCAATTCCCTTAATCCCCCCTAAGGCCGCGGGCCTTCGCGATGCGATGGCGTTATTCGGCAAGCCGGAGTTCATCAGATTCGGCACCGTCGATCCTTTATCATCGCAAGGGATAGATTTAATAGCTGGGGTCGTTGCCCCCGGCTATTAACTTGAGCCCTTGCAGGCCACGAAAAGCCTTCTAACGCAAAATCTCCAGCCTGTAGACCCCCAGGAAACTCGGGTTGCTGAGCATCGGCCTCCAATGCAGGTCAGGATGTTCGAGCAGGGTTCCCGCCTGCACCTCACGAATCTCGCCGCGGTGGCCATCCAGGTCGCCAGTGTGATAAACGATCCAATCTAAGCCCTGCGGTTGGTAGTAGGACTTTCCGACATAGAGCATGGTATGGAAAGGCTCTCGCTGCACGGGTTGGTGAAAGAACAGCAGGTCGCCCGGCTGAGCGGCCCGAACGTCACGCGAAATCAGGTACGTATTGTAACGGAGGAGTGTGGCGCTGTCGGCAAACTCCACGAAAGCGCCTTGCGCAAGATCCCCGGGAGCAACGGGGCCGGGCCGGGCTCGGAAGAGCGCCCGCCCGAGCGGCCCGTAAGGGTAATGATATTTCGCGATGTCCCCAAAGCCCGGATCGTAAGGAAGTTCGGCGTCCTCACGCCACGCGCGCGAGTGGGCCGCCAGCGAATTCCGAAACGCGAAGCGAACCAGCGCCGCGCAGTCCTGAACCTCCGCCCGCGTCCGGGGCGTCGGCGCGTAGTACTGCGTCTCCGCCAGAAATGTGAACCAGCGGGTGAAGTTCTCTCGGTCCTGGGCTCCATCAAGCCGCGCGCCGTCAGGGAGGCCATCGCCCAGGCTGTCGCGCCATGGGGAGCCGGGCGAAGCCGCGCCCGCACTGGGCGAGGCGTTCGCGGCCACCGCCAGCGAGCTTGCCGCGAGTACGGGCCGGTGGCGAAGAACCAGGCTGGTGCCGCCCGATAACATGGCCAGCAGAGCGAATCCTCCGGACAAGCTGAAGACCAGCACGTTCCTTTGACGTCCGGATAGGGCTGAGTTTTTCATAAGTCTACGGCTGGGCACATTCTAACTGCTCCCTGTAATGTAAAGCTGGATGGCTTCACGTTGTGCAGGCGTCAAGCCGAGAAAATCCAACCCCATGGTTTCACCCGAGGGGGCTGCGTAACGGACTTTGGCGCGCACCCTCTGCGGCCCTGTCACGGGCTCCTCGTGCTCGGCGAAAAGGCCTTTTCGAGACTTTTGCACGGGATGTGGAGGTCGTGAGACTTGGGGCATCAGGAATTCCAAATCCAAAACCTGACCTACCTCGACTCCACCCGAAGGTCTTACCGACATTCCGCCTTCGCTAATTTCCACGCTCTCGGCCGCGAACCGGCTCCGGTCGAGATCCCCAAAGGTGCAGGTCACCGGCGTATGGTAAGGCAACCGGTGGTGGCGCCTCCTTTGGGTCTCCATGGCCCCGCGAACGGCGTTGAAGAGGTGGTAGCAGCGTTCGCGATTGGGTGGTTTAACGGCGAAGAAAGTCACACCTGCCTTAAACCCTCTGCGCATCGTGTCGAGGTCATCCTCCCCCGTCAGCATAACTATGGGAACGCCCGCATTCAGCGTCGAACCCTTCAGGTGTTGGATGAGATCGAACCCGTCCACATCAGGGAGCCGGTCCCCCATGACGAGACCGTCGAACTTTTGGCTTTGCAAATACTGCACGGCCTCGCGCCCGTCCGTAACCGTCACAAGATCACACCACTTCAACAAAGACATGGTTGATCTGGCCAATTCCAGAACCGCGAGGTCTGGGTCAACCATGAGAATCTTAACCGCCATCGGGAAAAATCCTGGCGCGAAGGGATTTGGATCTCCGCCCCCCCCCCACAACCACTCCTTCCTCAATCTAATCCCGGCTTCGTAAAGGTCCTTCTTGGGACCAACCCTTCTTTCCCCTTTCGACGGCATGATATGCGAGAGCGCCGCTTTTCACAATCGCTCCGGGATGCAAATTAGTTTAAACTGGCCAGGAGTACCAGCAATAATACAGGGATCCCATACGGGAACGAGGAGAAGAAATGATCGAGAGAAAAGGGTGGTGGACCGCGCTGGCAGCAGCGCTCTTCCTAGTCAGCGGGCCGCTTTGGGGGGCAGAGATTTCCGTCGAGGGTGGGCCCATGGACGCAGGATTTAACAGCGGCACGTTCGCTTACATTCGCGCCGCCGTGCACGGGCTCACGGGCCAGCCAAAACGCTACGTGGTCTTTGCGGAAATCCAGTACTACGGGACGACTTCCAGCACCAGTGTGGAAATGGACCGCGTCCCGGAAACCAAGCCCGGCGTGGAGGAATTTCAGGTGGGGTGGCCGATCCCCCCGCAGGCGCCCACCGGCCTTTACACTCTAACCTTGCACGTCGACGATCGAATCGATCACCTTCCCGAGGTCACGAAGAAGGTGCGCGGCTTCGTGGTGTACAAGAAACTGGTCAAGATTTCGCGCGTAACCCTCGACAAGACGATTTACAACATCGGCGAGCCGATCAAGTGTGAGGTTGGGCTGGAGAATCTGTCAGACACCGATATGAAGGGTTTGCGCGTCGAATTCTCCAACGCCAATTATCCATGGATCTCGCTCTATTCTTCTCAAGCGGGGCACGACAACCCGGACCTCGCGATCAAGGTGTTGCGCGAGCATCTGGATATTCCGGCCGGAACCGCAGTGAGCATCCCCATGATGGCCGGCGGGACGGCAGCCTTTTTGAGTGGCAAGCAGCGGGATGTGATGGGTTCAGGCATATCCGTGGGCAACGAAAAAGTTCCTCCTCCGGAAATCGACACCTACACCGTGGCGGTGTGGAATGCTGACCGTACCAAGCTGTACGACATGCAATTCACCCCGCAGGCGATTGTGCGCGCCTGGGACCGCGACCTGCCCAAGCCTTACACCCGCAACTTTACGCATCCGTACAATTCGTATATGGATTTTACCAAGTACCGGGAATTCTACGCGCCGGGGCAGATTTCGGCGGCCGTGCGTGTGGACCCTTCGCACACGCTCTATCGCCCCGGCGACACGGTGAAGATTGCTGCCACTTTGAAGAACCCCGCGAGCGAGGCTTGGAGCGGGGTCTCCCTTCAAGCGCGTATTACGGATTCGAAGGGTAAGGAAGTTTTCTCCGGCACGCTCCTTGCCGGGATTAACATCGCAGCCGGCGCATCGCAAAAGGTGGCGGCGGACGCCTGGGTAATTCCATCCACCGGAACCCCGGGCACTTATCCCGTGGAATTGACTCTCGTTGGGAGCGCGGGGAACCTTCTGGCCCGCACCACCACGGAAATCGCCGTGAATGCGCTTCCCTCCTCGCTCATGGTCATTTGCGCGCATGAAGACGATGAGCAGGCTTATGCCGGACTGATGCGCGCGGCCGTCGAAGCCAATATTCCGGTCGAGGTCCTGATCCTTACCGCTGGCGACGTGGGTGAGTGCGAGCGCTATTTCGACAAGCCCTGCGGTCCCAACGAGGCGCGCGAATTCGGCACGGTACGCATGGAAGAATCCGCCGGTGCGGTCGGGCACCTGGGCATTCCGCGCGATAAGTTCATCGATCTCGGCTTGCCGGATGGGGGATCGGGGAAAATCTGGTTTGACCACAAATCTTCTTCCAATCCTTTCCTCTCCATTTATCTTGCCGTCGATCACTCTCCCTACGAAAACGTTTACAAGCCCAACTTGCCGTACGCGCGTGATGCGGTGGTCGAAGCCATCGGGAAAGTCATTACCGACTTTCACCCGGCGATGCTCGCGCTGACGGGTCCCGATGAGCGGCATGTGGACCACCGCACAGCGAACTGGTTCGCGATCAAAGCCTGTCACGCGCTGCTGAAACAAAAGGCGCTCGATCCCCAGACCATCGTGCTGGCGGATCAGGCGTACGGCTCGGGGGGATTTAAGCCCGCACCCTACAAATATGAAAACTTCGTGGTCCACCTGAGCGGCGAAGCGGCCGCCCTTAAGCAGGAAATGGGTTGGATTTATCAATCCCAAGATGGGAACCTGGCCGAAGGCGATAAGAAAACATTTTCCGAACTTCCCCGCGAAGAAAAGCACCTCCGCATCATGGACTGGCAGGAACACGAGGGATGGAACGAAGAGGAGCGGAACTGAGGGGAGGGGCTGAGGGTTGACACTCAATCTTCGATAGGAGTTGAAACGATGACCGCTACACATCCCTATGCGCAATTGCTCGGCGACCGAGATCCGCTTGAGGTTCTTGCGCAAACGCAGGAAAGAATTCCCGCCATCGCCCAGACACTGGGCCCTGAGGGTCTGAAGCGCAGCTATGCGCCCGGAAAGTGGACAGCCGCACAGGTGCTCTCCCACTTAGCCGACGCAGAAATCGCGTTCGGGTTCCGAGTGCGGCAGATCCTGTCAGAGCCGGAGCTGGCGATTCAGACCTTCGATGAGAATCGGTGGGCCCGGCGTTATGACCACATGGACGGGCTGGAGGCGGCACATACGTTTCAGGCGCTTCGCGCGTGGAATCTATCGCTCTTCCGGTTGCTGGAAAAAGATGATCTTGAGAAGGCGGCCGCCCACCCTGACCGCGGTCCGGAAAAAGCCGGAACGGTCATTCGCATCATCGCCGGACACACCCTCAATCATTTGGCACAACTCGAGACGATACTTCGCACCGTCTCCCCAACCTGAACCGCACTCTCGCCGGCGTTGGGCTTTTGACTGCGCTTGGGCTTTCTGCCTTCCGCGTACTCCCTGTTTTCGTATTTCTTGAGCTTCTTCCAATCCTTCTGGATTTCGCGCGCGGCATTGTGGCCGGGTGCGCCCATCACGCCGCCGCCAGGGTGGGCGCCGGAGCCGCACAGGTAAAGCCCGCGAATCGGTATGCGGTACTTGGCCCAGCCGGGCACAGGGCGCAGGAAGAAGAGTTGGTCCACGCTCATCTCGCCGTGAAAGATGTTCCCTCCCGTCATTCCGTATTCTTCTTCCAGGTCGAGTGGCGACAGCACATGGCGATGCAGCACGTGGTTCTTAAATCCCGGCGCGTATTCTTCAATCATGTCCGTCACGCGATCGGCGTAGCTTTCCTTGATGGCATGCCAGCTCGGGGCCACATCGGGCGAAAGCGTGTAAGGCGTGTATTGCAGAAAGATATTCATGACGTGATGTCCAGCGGGCGCGAGCGTGGGGTCATACGTGGTGGGGATGGTGATTTCCAGCATGGGGCGTGCGCTGGGGCGGCCGTACTTGGAATCGTCGTAGGCGCGCTCAATGTATTCGAGCGTGGGGCAGATGTGGATGGTGGTTTTGTGATGGGGCGCGAGCGTGGAACCGGGCAGGCAGGTGAAATCCGGCAGGCCATCGAGCGCCAGGTTGATCTTCATCGAGACGCCTTCGATTTTGAAGGACCGAATTGCGGCGAGGAAATCTGAAGGCAGCTCGCGGGCTTCCAGCAGCTTCAGGAAAGTAACCTTGGGATCGGCGTTCGAGGCCACCACGCGGGCGCGAATTTCTTCGCCACTCGCGAGCGCCACGCCGGACGCGCGGCCGTCCTTGGCGAGGATTTGCGCCACGCGCACTCCGGTGCGAATCTCCACTCCCACGGAGCGCGCCGACGCCGCCATCGCCTGGGTGACGCCGCCCATGCCTCCGCGCACGAATCCCCACAGACCGCGCTTGCCGCCCACGCCGCCCATGACGTGATGGAGCAGCACATAGGCCGTGCCGGGCGTGTAAGGGCCGCCCTTTGTGCCGATCACGCCGTCGGTGGCGAGCGCCACCTTCAGGGCCTCCGACTCAAACCACGGGTCAAGAAAATCCTTTACGCTTTGCGAGAGGATGTGCAGGTGGCCAACCAGCTCTTCCGTGGGCATCTTCATCACACGGCGGCCCAAACTCGCCAGCTTTTGCCAGTCTCCGAATCCGCGCCCCGCGATGTCAGGTGGGGTTTCAAGCAGCAGCGGTTCGACGAAGCGCGCCAGACGGTCGACATACTCTTCGTAGTGCGGGTAGCGCACGGCATCGCGCGCGGAGAACTTGCGGATCTCATCGCAAGTCTGCCCGATGTCGGACCCCATGATCAGGTAGCGGCCGTCAGGAAAAGGGCAGAAGAATGCGGGATCCTTGGGATAAACGGCGAAGCCGAACTTTTCCAGCTCGAGGTCGCGAGTGACTTTCTCTTGCATCAGGCTACAAAGATAAGACGTGGTCGAGAACTTGTAGCCGGGGAAGATTTCCTCGGTCACGCATGCGCCACCCACCACGCGACGGCTCTCGAGCACCAGCGTGCGCAGTCCCACCCGCGCCAAATATCCGGCGGTCACCAGGCCGTTGTGGCCGGCGCCGATGATGATCGCGTCGTATTCATTGGGCATAGAGCACCAGAGAGGCCTTTCACCGCAAAGGCGCGGAGGCACAGAGGTCTGCGTTATAATGCGGGCGCAAGCTTATCCGAGCATGAGCGGTAGAAGCAAGTCTTCCGGGCGGAGAATAGGGGTTAGTTTCAGCATTGCGCTACTCGACTTAGTTGACTGACGCCGAAGTTGAAGGAAGGACTATGGATAATTTTCCAGATTTCATGAAGCGCGCAGCAAACAAGATCGCCACGAGCAGCCAGGCCACTCCCGGAGTCGAAGGGTACGTGTTTGATGGCGCGGATGGAAGTCAAATGGCGTTCTGGACCTGCCGTGAATCGGCAGTATCAGCTCCGCATTCGCATGACTACGACGAGTACTTTGTCGTCGTGCAGGGTTGCTATACGCTGATTATCGACGGCAAGCGCATTCCAGTCAGAGCCGGTGAGGAGTATTTCATTCCGAAGGGGACCTGGCATGGGGGTGAGCCCCTCGCCGGTACCCGAACCATCCATGCCTTCGGGGGCCGGCGCGCCGAAAGGGTTCAAGCGCAAGGCTCCCAGATTTCAAACTGACCCACTACCGGGCGGAGAAAATCACATGGGACGAACGCAGGTGCTGGCTGTAGCGATTCTGAGCGCGTGGATTATGTCAACGTTGTGTATGTGGTTTGCGGCAACAAGAAGCTTTTCGACCGTGGAGAGCGTGCTGAAGCGCGCCGAGCCCCAATTCGTGGAGACCACCAAACCCCTGGGCGAAGGTCCCACGCGCGTGGTGATTCGCTATATGGCCTCGGAAATCAACCGCACGCTTTTCTGGGGTTACGGCGCGCTCCAGATCGGCCTGGGAGTGATTCTGTTCCTGCTCTTATGGTGGCAGAAGCCGCGCAACGCGGTGGACGTCGGCGTGGTGGCGACCATGCTGGCCCTGTCGGTGATCCTAACGCTGGTGATCACGCCTTGGATTACCTCGCTCGGACGGAGCATCGATTTTGTTCCGCGCAATCCTCCGCCGCCCGTCATGCCCCGCTTCTGGGCGTTGCACGGGTCGTTTACGGGACTGGATGGCGTAAAACTCCTCGCCGGGGTCGGCCTGCTGATCCGGTGGATCTTACGGTGATTTGACACCCCCCACCGCGTGGCGTAACCTAGAACCAGTGGGGGCGTACCGGTTTCGACGGGAGCCCTTGCGCTTAGGAGGCATGTCGGGGGTCCACACCACCCGTGATCGGCGTGGGACAAAGACAACTGCCAACACGCAGTATGCCTATGCTGCCTAATTAATTAGGTGGCCGTCTCCTCCTTCAGGCCCGCATGAGGGATGTGAGGCGTCGCTTGGCGGGATAGCTTGGGATCAGCCGCCTCGGGATTCTGAGCGAGAGCCCTTCACGGGGCAAGGGGCTAGCTAGCGGTTCGTTATTGCCCGTTCCTGAGGGCCGCCGGCGAAAGCTAGAAGCGAACCGGGATAAGCATGTAGGCTCCTAACCGTAAGTCTCTTCGGACGGGGGTTCGACTCCCCCCGCCTCCACCAGATAACTACTGTGTTTTCTTTTGTTTACCGCTGCGCAATTCGGATTGTACGGAAATTGTACGGTTCAAGATCGGATCGACCTTCCAAGCCCGCCTGACGTCTGCTTCCATTTGCTCCTGCCGCTCCCGTACCCATGGCGCATAGTGCCTCTCAGTGATTTTCACGCTGGAGTGGCCCAGCAAGACCGAAACCCGCTCCAGAGGGACCCCAGACAGTAGAAGTTCCACGGCAAAGCTGTCTCGAAAACGGTGGGCGTGCGCGTCCGGCACACCAGCAGTCCCATAGACTTTAGCCAGAGATCTCTGCCAATCGGTCACAGCGCTTTTCAGCTTTCCATTCCCGCTCCAGAAATAATAGCGCTCGCTGATGACAGGTGTCTGTTCGAGGGCCTCGAGCACGAAGTCCGGAAGCGGCAAATAAACCGGGGTCCCTGTCTTCTGCGTGTAGAGAAACAGCTTTCCATTCTGCACTCTGACCCTCTCAAGCGCCGTCACATCTCCAATGCGCATTCCCGTATACCGAAGTGCCAGCACGAAGGCTCTTAGCCTCCGCACGTTCTCCGACTTCGTATAAAAGGGGCCTCTACACCTCTCACCCTGAATCTCGCACGCTGCAACGATCCGTGCCACCTCCTCCTTTGTCAACGGAAGTGTGGGCACAGTTCTCACTGTGGGCGGGCGCAATTTGGACGCCGGATTTTCAGCGATCCATCCACTCGAGACCATGAAGCGGAAGAAGGCCCGCAGGTGCTGGAGGCGTTTGAGCGAAGTAATACCACTGCAATGCCAGGATACTCTGAACGCATGCAGGGCCTGCAAGTCGAGTTGCCGAATGCTCCTGATATTCTGGGTTGTCACGAAGGCGCGAAGATGCTTAAAGATTTGCTTGTATTTCTGGATGGTAGCGTCGGTCAACTTGCGCGCCTGTGCGTCGAGGAGGAACAACTCTATCGCCCGCTCCAGCGTTACGATCCCCAGATCAGAAGCTCTCTGCTCTTCTTCCCACTTGCGAACTTTGGATTGAGCGACCTCCCAATCGCGTGTCCCCATCGACTTCCGTATGAGCGCGCGACCGAGCGAACCTTCGACCCAAATCGGGCAAAGGCACCTTCGCCAGCGCCGCTCCTTATGAGGGCACCTGGGACCGTGCCGTCTGTATATCGTCAGCATTACTCAGCCTCCGATGAACCCGCTCCAATACGGACTCCGGTATGCGGAGCGTCACATACCTCTCCCCCATTACCAAAACTCCTGGCTCCCGGCGAAACAGGCGTCGTACAGAATCCCGACTCAAGCCCCAAAGCTTTGCAACATCGGTGACGCTGTAGTGGCGCTCGCCGTGAGGCACCAAGGAAGCCACCCCCGTTACCTGGGTCTCTTGCATTTCGGTTTGCCGTTCTTCAAGCGCGCTCAAACGTCCCATGGTCACCTTCCACCCCATCTGCCAAGGACAAGACCTTCGCTATGCCTTTGGCGGCTATAGGACTACCGTTAATTTTGTTCATTGTCCGCTGTGGCCCGGACGGATTTGCCGTCGTTCTTCAACGCGATATTTGACTTGCCAATGCAAACCCAGCATGTTCTCTTAGGATTTGGATGGACCAGTGCGGTGTGGACCGACTACGGCGATTTGCGCGGAATCCCCTGCGATCTAGATAGAACAGATTGTTCCTCCTGTCAAACGGCCTTGACCTGAGACGCTTTCAGTGAGATCCATTATTCTGCTATTCTGCAAGTAGTTGAAAACACATGGGGCTTGGGTCGATCGCAAGAGAAGCGTACCCATCGATGCCAGTTCCAGTAGGGTCCTCACAAAGATCGACCGGTGAAAAAAAGTTGGCAGGCGAGATGCTTCCCATTGGCCAGGTGCCCGGGGCGCATCGACGGCTGGATCGCGCAATCGCAGTCTGCGCCTTCTAGACGCACTAATGAATCTGATTAGGCCCCCGTGCCCGCCGCCATCGAGCGAGTGCCGGATGCTGCGCTTCGAGCGTCGTGTGAGTGGAGCAAGGAATCCACCTTCGCCTTCAATCGGACCACCGCCACCGCATGAAGCTGTGAGACGCGCGATGCGTCGAGCTTCATACGACTGGCAATCTCCTGCATCGTCAATCCGCGTTGGTAGTAAAGGGTGATGATTTGCCGCTCACGCTCCCTCAGTTGAGAAAGCGAGAGAGAGAGAATCTCGCGCTGTTCGCGAAGATAGCAGAGGTCGAAAGCATTGGAATCGTCACCCGCCAGAAACGCTGGCTCAACGGTCGTCTGCATGAAGGTCGGACCCGCTGAAAGGGTGCGCGCACCACAGTCAATCCCCGCACTCTGAATCTCGTTCAGTTCATGGTGCCATTGCGCCAGAGTCATTCCCAGCCCCGCAGCCATCTCCTCGTCTTTGACGGGGCGGCCGAGATCGGCCTCCAGTTCCTGATTGAGCTTTTGGAAGTTTTTGTGCTTGCGCCGTAAGTCTCGGGGGACCGGATCGGCGCAGCGGAGGCCATCCAAAATACTCCCACGGATCCGGTGCCGCGCGTAGCTCTCCAACTTCACTCGCTTTCGGGGGTTGAATTTGGCGACGGCATCAACCAACCCCACTACGCCGTCAGAGAGTAGGTCATCAACTTCCACGTGGGCAGGCAGGCGTTTGCGAATTTTCAGAGCCACGGCCTTTACCAGGGGGAGCATTTCAACCACCGACTTCTCCCTGTCTTGGGTGGGCTTTTCCCTTCCCCGCTTCGTGGGACGCATGATGGGAAGAGTCGGGACCGCGTGCGTCTTATGCCTGCCGTAACGGGCGGGGGCAGCCGCTGACCTGCTTAATGGATGAAAAGTGGAAACAAATTGAGTTGCCATAAGAACCTCACTCACTCTCAAATGGAGCCTTAAGCGCCAAATCCTTCCGCCGTTGAGCTTCAGTGCCGGTGTCCGGAGGCAACACTTCGCCGTCAGCACGAAGCCTGCGGCTCCGTGCTCTGTCCACGGCACTGGCCTTTGGGTGTATTTCCTATGCGGGTGCTGTTATGCGCTCGACAAGATGACTATGACATTGAGTCCAGGATGAAAAAAATGGCTGCGGGTTCGTTCAAAGCACGTCGCTTCATTCAAGGCCGATCCGCACCGTTTCACCGAAAGGCGCCGTTTCGCGGGAATCGGTCACCCATAACACAGGATATTCCGGGGTTTCCGGAAACGAATTGCAGCACAAGTCGCTGAGATAGATAAGGCAGACGGACGTGATGTCATTCTCAGCAACCCACTCGAACGCCGGGCGGAAGTCTGTTCCGCCACCTCCCTTGGGTTCAAGTTGCACCGGCTCCGACGATCCGAACTGTTGAACGCACTGAACCGCTGCGTCGCAGTAAACCACATGGATGGCTTCCGGCTGTGTCTCCTGGGAAATCGCCGAGATTTCAGCCGCGAATTGTTCAAGCTCGCGCTTTCCGATCGAACCCGACGTGTCAACCGCAATCACGACCTCACCCAGTCCCCGGCGCTCGACCGAGGGCAAGTACAGGCCGGAAGCAATGTAGCGGCGATTGGGTGGCGTCCAGCGATAATCAGACGGAGCCGTGGCGGCCATAAAGTCACGCAGGATCGCGCGCCAATCCTGCTGAGATTGGCGGCTTTCGCTAACGGGCCTTTCAATCCCTCCCGGTTCGTTTCCGCACGCCTTCGCCGACCGAAGAGCCTGCTCCGCCGCGATGCTCCACTCGTGCTCCTGCCGGCGCTTTTCGGCGGGCGAAGCCGCGTGACCGTGCTCGTCCGATGCATCCCAAACTGCGCCGAACCCTCCGGACCGCATCGACGCCGGTCCCATGGCTTGACCGGTCTGCTGCTCATTTTGGCTTGAACCCGACCCGTTGGAGGAGTCAGACATCGGATCGGACGTTGCAGCGCCGTGTGTTCCCTGTGGAACGTTGCCCATTCCCCCGCCAACATTTGTCTGCTGCGGTGCTTGCTGCTGTACTGCGCTCGCTCCCTCGCTTCTTCTCCGCAGTAACCGGGCGTAGATTTCTTCGGAGCTTAGGTTCGCGAATGCAGGATCAATCAATGCCCCGGCCGAAAGCGTCAACCCGTTTCCGAGCAGAAGAGGGTTGATGGCTAGGTCGGCGGCTTCATTCCAGAGTCCGGGCTCGCGTTCGCCGCGGCGGCAGTGGTGTCCCAAGGCGCAGTGTAAGACTTCGTGGGCCAGTACTCCCTCCAGTTCCGCCGGCTTGAGTTCGCCCACGAAAGCCGAGTTATAGACGATCCGGGAGCCGTCGGTAGCCATCGTCGGCAGGGAACCCGGCACCAGCTTCAGCCTAAGACCCAGTGTTCCAAAGAATGGCTGATTAAGGAGAAGCTGTGTCCGTGCTCGCGTCAGCTTTTGCGCCGTGGTCATCTGGGTGATCATGCCGCCCTTCCTTCGTTCGGGATAGGAACTGTGTAACCCGCCATGTACCCGGCCATGCGTCGGGCGATAGCAGCCGCCGCTTTGGCGGTTTCAGTGCGAACCGACTCCGACTTCCGCAGTTCTTGAGGATCGACCAGTAGCGAGGCCCGCACCTGTGTGGCCAGCCGTTCAAGCTCTAGATCCGCTGTGACGTTCAACTTGGGCAGAATGTCGACGAGTTTCACCAGGTTGGTGACGACGGAATCGCGGAAGGGATGTTCTACTCCATCCTCCGTCACTTGGTAGGCCTGTAGGCGCTCCGCCAGGTGGCTGACGGCCTCGTAGAGCCTCTGCCAGAGGTCGCGGCTGGCGACCTGAAGCGATGCATCGACGGCGACGGTGATCTGACGCTTGATTCGCTCTTTTTCCTCGTCACCCAGCGTGACGCGAAAATCGCCTGCATCTGGAAGTGGCATCACTTTGGTCTCGAAGGAAAACTTGGAACGAAGCTCGTCGGGGGCAGGATAGTCCTCGGGCCGGAACAAACCACCGAGCCGCGCCTTGGCCTGCTCGACGAGATTCCCGAACTCGTGGGCCAGAGCCTCGACAGCCGGTGTGAATCGGTTCGATAGCTCCCGCATTTTCTCCGTGTGGTCCATGTAGGCTGCGGCGGGGAGCACGCGATAGCCGTTATCGTCCCAGGGCAAGGTCATGAAGTAGTGTTCCTGACGAGCGTCGCTCACTATCTTTTGGATCTCCGCTAGCGCCGCTTTGGGAAGGAGCACCTTGTGGTAGCGGCCGGCATCGGCTTGGGCGCCATGGCGCTGGGCAATTTCTTGCGATGCGTCGGGGTCGTGTTTCCGTGCCGACCACACACTGATGGAAAGCGAGCACAGCATAGCTCGTGAGGACAGAGATGGTTCTGCAACAGAGATGGGATTCATAACATTTGCCTCCTGTTTATCTTGGAAAAGTGATTTGAGGGTGCGAGAACCGACAAACAGACGTTCCAGATTCTCGCTAAAGTCGGGAGTTCATAAGTAAATTAAAGATGCGATAGTGGTTGCCTTCCTGCCAATCGTTCACATTTCGGCAGGCATGATGAAGTGCAGAATCTTGGACTAACCCCGCCCAATCACGGGCAAACGCTGGGCGAGTAGGTAGGAGTAATGGGCCAACTGCCGAGTGGCTGACCGTACGCCCGGAACCACGGGGCGCCACATCCGCGCATAGGCCGTAATATGGCCAGGTGGCGCCCAGTAGACGCGTTGAGCAGTTAGGCCGGTCGAACCACGATCGAATAAACGCGGTTGTCCCCAGAAAACTGAAACCGGCGCAAGCCGAGTAGTCTCGAGCGAATGTCCTCGACCTCAGATGACGGACCACGCAGGTACGCGTTCTTGCTGATTTTTCCCAAATAGTCCGACACCTTTACAAAGCCGCCCACCAGCTCCTTAACCTCGCTGAGGGCCGAGGGTACACCCGGATACTCAGTTGGCGAGATCAGGTGGTTATGGCGCAGACTCTTTGTCGGCCTGTCCACGCAGTGTCCATGAGCGAAAGCATTTCGCCATGCTGACAGTTTCTTGATTGCCTCGAAAACATCCAATCCTTTACGCTGTGCTCGGCGGATAGAACCGACGCAACAAGTAACTTTTCTGTCGCCGACAACTTCTCGATTTGTTCGGAAACATCGCGAGGCAAATTATAGACACAGAACATGTTGATTTGGTCTTCAGCCTCGATAGCACTCATTAAGACGGCAACCTCGGATTTGAGTTTTATACGATGCTCAACTTCGCATAACTCATCGCAGATATCGCAGAATTCTGAATTGTCTTCGGAAGTATCGTGCGGATGCTTTCTGACGTACTCGGCAAGCCTGCTCTCAGTGACGCTATGCACTTGGGCGAGGCGCTCAAGCAACCCCTGCAAGGCCTCTAGCGATTCCTGGACATGGAAGATTGCCCCGCTCGATCTCCAGTAAGGGGGCGGCATCTTAAGAGGTTCTTCTGGAAGCTGCCCGACGTCCCGAACCTTGTCGTCATTCATGAGCGTTCTCTGAATCGGCTGGCTGGCGCAGAGCACTGCGCTTCAGCGTGGGCGTCTTAGATCAATGAATCATGGAGGTATCGCTGGAAAGGGATCGCGTTGAGGTCGTCGTACGGGCCGGAGTCTTTAGAGGAGACGTCGATCGGCCGCTCTTCAAATGCCAATCGCATATCATCAGGAATTGCCGAAGACTTCAAAGCATTGGCGTTCACATACAATTGCATTTCGTACCAAATCTCGCCACCATTGCATACATGCCAAAAGGCTGCAACTGCGCCAAGATTCTCATATTTGCTATCAGTGAAACACCCCTTAGCACTTTTTTCGTGGAGGGCCATGCCCAGTTGCAAATCTGTCCCATGCTGAAGGCTCACGAAGAGATCATCTGCTATAACTAATAGGTTCGAGTTCGCGGGGATGAACTTCTTATAAGCCTTCTCTACTTCAAACTGAACCCTCTCCCACGGTGCAACTGCTCGGGCCTCGCAGTAAAGGTGTTTTGGCTGGTTCTTTCTTCCACCCGTAAGCTCGTCCTCTGACAATTCCCCTTCCCATCCGGGACTCTTCACTTCTACAAACGTCGAGATTCCTGATGGGCCGGTCACCTCGAATTCACCTTCACCTCTAATGCCACGTGCTCCGACCGGTTCCCAGCCCGTCACTCTGAATTGGTTTCTATCCAAGTAGAATGCGACCCGTAACTCTGCGAGCGCAGAACCGAACTCTTTCCACCGACCTCGTAGGCGTGGTAGATACTTGCCGAACTGACCACGTGCGTCTGCGAATGCAAAAACCCTCTCGACCTCATCAGACCATACCTGAGACGAGGGAAACGCGTTCTGGCCACGCCAGCGGGCCCCATCCATTGCAGCCGATATGAGGGGACCAATTCGCACACCGTCCGGTGGAGATGTTCTTTCACGAGCAGATTGCTCCGCGCGTCGTCTTGCTATTGTATTGCGAAGTTCGTCGGGGTCGATCATGGTCTTAGAGAAGAATTCTATACGATCTGCATTCTAGACTCAACACTGGCTGGGGCGGTCTCGCATGCCCAGGCTGGGATTGGGGGTCGAAAAGGATTGATTGGAGTGAGCCGTGTACACGGATGACGAGCCATTCCGCTGTGTTAACAATGCCAAGTAGCTAGTGTTTATCGGTAAGTCTGGCGGCAATTAAACATTCCGGGCGGATCACGGCTCACTCGCAAGTTTGTCCCGCATCCGGCTCGCAGCGACGACTCTCCGGCGCGCCCAAGGCGATAGGCCAGGCCTAACGGCGAAGTGTAGACCGCCACTAGGAAATGGCGTGATGGTTGTCCACTGCCCACTTGGTGTACCCAGCGGTACAGCGAATGCCGGGCGCCCGAAGCGTGGCGTCACGCACGCACAGCACTCGAAACTCGGTAGGCAGGCGGTTCAGGTACAAGCAGATACGGTCGAAGTTGGTATCGGAGGCACACCGCGCCAGCGCGGAAGCGACGGCATACTGGGCGGCAGCGTTCTCCGGGACAGGCTCCTGGAGCGGGTTCAACAGAATGGCGTCGATGTTGGGCAACTCTCTAAACATTCTGAGGAAAGCCGACAATTCGGTCGCGGCCCCAGCGCCCACGGCTCCCGCGATGACTTCGTGCTCAATCGTTGGGTTCGACTGCGAGTCGAGGGAGTCGAGGATGTGCGAGACGAACTCCCACGAACGGGGTGAAGGAAATGCATGGGCATCGCGGTCAAAGGCGCTGATGAGTTCCGGTCGAAAGCGAAGGAAAGCTATCACCTCAGGTCGAATTCCCGCTTGGATCGCCCATTCGGACCAATCCTGGATATCAACTTCGAATTCGAGATGCACGAACCGATTTCGCAACGGCGTGGGCATTCGGGTCGTCACGCCACGGTCCGAGTCGCGATTCCCAGCAGCGATAATGGCCCAACCCTCGGGTAAGACGTATTCACCCAGTTTGCGATCAAGGATCAACTGGTAACAACTGGCTTGTACCATGGCCGGCGCAGCATTCAGTTCGTCCAAAAAGAGAATGCCCGCTCCCTCCTGCGGCAGGAACTCCGGCGTCGCCCATTTCGACCGGCCGTCGGTTCCCAGGAACGGCAGCCCGCGTAAATCGACCGGGTCGAGCAAGAGCGCCCGCACGTCCTGTAGTGTGACCTTTAACGCACTTGCAAGCTGGCGGATCAGGGCCGACTTTCCAATTCCCGGGCCGCCCCAGACGAAAACGGGCTGACGAGCAGCCACGAGAACGCATAAAGCGTCGAATATGGATGATGCTTTCATAAGGGAATTCCTTTCGCCAAGAAATTCAATTTGCATGTTCGAGAGAGAAGCTGAAGGGTTTGGGAGATTCAAACTCAAGGGTTGCGGAATCATACCGCTCGATGAAGTCGGTAACGGCGGGTGGATCGCATCAGCTCCTTCGCACGACGTTGGTGCTCACATTTGTCGACCGGTGAAAAAAAGTTGGCAACCAATGTGCAGGCGACGGTTCCGCTGAGACCAGTACACGATAGACGCATCAACCCGCGTTATATCAATGACTTAAGATCGCGCTGGAAGGCACCGAAGCCTTTGACGAAAGCGAGACCCTGAGGCCGTGATCGCCATCAAGGGTTTGGCTCCCACTCAATGTGCGTTGACGCATAAGATGAGAATCGACGCACTGAAGAATCAAGGACTTACCCCGCGTGAGACCCCATAACGTGAGACTCGAAGCCCACATAACGTGTGACTGTCGCCACGAATTTACGCAAAAGGTGCGAATACCGCGTTAAACGGAGGCACTTCCCCTGAACCATGCGGCAGCTATCGCGTCGCCGGTGATTCCGCCTCCGCAATGGCCGCAAGACATGACCGGCCCCTTATCAATCCCAGTCACATTTTAAAGACAATCCGCATTTCGACATTACGAGGTGGTGGCATACCCATTCGTTGGTCCCGCGAATACCAAGTCGTCGTGATAGGCGTTGCCCTCCCCCCTGGCATCTGAACGAATGGACCAGCAATCCTGTGGTCTAAGCACGGATACGCAAAGTCAAGAGTGAGGAGATATCATGATGAAAAAAATAACCTATTCCTTGGTAATAGCGTTCGCTTGCGGGATGTTACTGATATTGGCGGCCAACAATCTGGATGTTGCCGGAAGTTGGGAACTATCGTCCCAAGGCCAGAATGGACCCATGACCTCGACCCTGACGATCCAACAGGACGGCGGCACAATTAAAGGGACGCTGAAAGGACGACGCGGTGACGCGCCGCTGGAGGGTACCGTCACCGGGAACAACGTAAGCTTCACCGTCAAGCGCCAGAACCAAAATGGCAAAACCATGGTCATGGAATACACCGCCACGGTTGACGGCGATTCCCTGAAGGGGAAAGTACACAGCGAACGGTTCGGAGACCGCGACTTTACGGCTAAGCGCACGAAGTAATGCGGGAAGTTCCCGCGGGTGGCGCCGAGATCGCATTCTATGTCTGCGACCGTTAAGAGGCCAGAACAGGCCACCGATAGGACGCGGTAACAAACCGGTTGCCCGTGTCCGTGGGGAGCCTACATAAAAGGCAATGTATGCGCCACCCGCGCTCTGTATAACATCGAGGACCGGCAGCATCCTGCCTACCGCCCAACCACCTCAAGGATTTCGGAGTCTGGTTCTGTCCAGGCCGCGACGCCCGCGTGGGTCAGCTTCTGGCTGGCATCACTCTAGCACAGTTGAGTCATGCGGCTGCCACCTTTCTCATAGGCGCAAGTTTAATCCCAGTCACATTTTATGGGGGTACCGGTCACACGTTATGGGGACTCAGTCACACGTTATGCGTTCACCCACACTCAAGCTGGGTAGGCAGAGGCCATTAACTACGAGCACCCACTCGTGCTTCCGCAATTCAGGCAGCGATAGCACGAGCCGTTGCGGCCCATGATCGCGCCGCACTCCAGGCAGGCCGGCCCATCTCCATTCCGCCCGACATGCGCCAAGTCCACTTGGGGCATCAGAGCTGCAGACGGCGCCAGTTCATGACCGCCTTCACCCGCCCCGCTCTGCTCTGCGACCGCCATTTCTTCCCCCGGCAAGAACTTGATAGCGAGCCAACGGAAGATGTAATCCATTAAGGACTTCGCGTAGCCAATTTCTTTCACTCCCGACCATCCGCTGGGCTCGAATCGTGTGTGGCTAAACTTCGCGACCAACACGGAAAGTGGGACGCCAAACTGAAGGGCCAGCGATACGGCAGTAGCGAAACAATCCATGAGGCCTGAGACGGTTGACCCTTCCTTGGCCATCCGGATGAAAATTTCGCCAGGGACGCCATCTTCGTACAAACCGACGGTTAGATAGCCCTCCTGCCCACCGACCGAGAAATGATGGACTACGGCGTTCCTTACGTCCGGAAGCCTTCGGCGATAGGCCTTCGCTCCCTCGGCAGGGTCCGGCCCCGTCGGTCGTACGCTGGGAGCATCGAGTGAAACTCCCGACTCAGGCATCTCAAATCCCTTACTCGCATCTCCGGTACTCAGCGGCTGAGTTCGCTTGCAGCCGTTCCTGTAGACCGCGACCGCCTTGAGACCCATATGCCAAGCTTCCAGGTACACAGTGGCGATGTCTTCGATTGTGGCTGCGGTTGGGAGGTTAACCGTCTTGGAGATCGCCCCGGAGAGAAACGGCTGGACCGCGGCCATCATTCGCACGTGGCCCATGTAGTGGATCGAGCGCTGGCCGTTCGCGGGCGTGAGCGAGCAGTCGAAAACCGGAAGATGCTCCGCCTTGAGGCTGGGGGCACCCTCGATCGTCCCGTTCTCCTTGATGTAATTGCCGATCTCGCTGGTCTGCTCTTCGCTGTAGCCCAGCCTCATAAGCGCTGCGTGCACGACGTTCGTTACGAGCTTGATCAGCCCGCCGCCCACCAGCTTTTTGTGTTTCACGAGGGCCAAGTCAGGTTCAATGCCCGTGGTGTCGCAGTCCATCATGAACCCGATGGTGCCGGTCGGAGCGAGCACTGTCACCTGGGCATTGCGATAGCCGTGCTGGGCGCCCGAGGCCGCGCACTCCTTCCACACTTCCTGGTTCGCGTACCAGAGGCTTGGTGGCACGTCGCATCCGGTGACATCCTCCAACGCCTTGCGGTGCATCCCGATGACCTCCAGGAACGCATCGCGGTTTTCATTGAAGCCCGCAAACGGCCCCACCACCTCGGCGATTCGTGACGACATCAGGTAAGCTTCTCCGTGCATCAGGGCTGTGATCGCGGCGGCGTAGCTCCGAGCCCCTTCTGAGTAGTAAGGCAGGCCTCTCGCCATCAGTAGCGCGCCCAGATTGGCATAGCCAAGGCCCAGCGGGCGGAAGTCGTGCGAGTTCCGAGCAATCTTCTCGGCCGGATAGCTTGCGTTATCGACGAGGATTTCCTGCGCCGTAATCATCACATCTACGGCCTGGCAAAAGGCATCGGTATCGAATCTCCCATCCGGTAGTAGAAACTTCATCAGATTCAGCGAAGCCAGGTTGCAGGCCGAATCATCCAGGAACATATACTCGCTGCAAGGGTTCGAAGCGTTGATCCGGCCCGTCGCCTTGCATGTGTGCCACTTGTTGATAGTTGTGTCGAACTGCACCCCAGGATCGCCACACTGCCAAGCGGCTTCCGCGATCTTGCGCAGCAGGTCGCGTGCCCGGTAGGTCTTTGCCGGCTCGCCGGTCGTGACGTTTCGGGTAGCCCATTCTTGGTCCTCAGCCACAGCCCGCATAAACTCGTCTGTGACGCGTACACTGTTGTTGGCGTTTTGGAAGAAAATCGAAGCGTATGCCTCTCCATCGAGCGAGGGATCGTAGCCGGCATCAATCAGCGCCCAGGCCTTGCGCTCCTCTTTGGCCTTGCACTCGATGAAGTCGACAACGTCGGGGTGGTCGATGTTGAGGATCACCATCTTCGCCGCGCGCCGCGTCTTCCCTCCGGACTTGATGACGCCGGCAAAGGCGTCAAAACCTTTCATGAAAGACAGAGGACCCGAGGCCATGCCACCACCCGAGAGCCCTTCCAGGGAGGATCGAAGCGGCGAGAGGTTCGTGCCTGTGCCCGAACCATACTTGAAGAGCATCCCCTCAGTTTTGGCCAAGTCGAGGATGCTGGGGAGGTTATCTTGGATGGAGTTGATGAAGCAGGCGGAGCACTGCGGGTGACGGTAGGCCTCGGTCTCCTGTTTCACGCTGCCTGTGGCGGGGTCCCAGTACCAGCCGCCACCATCAGAATGACGGCCATCATTGTGCCACAGACCGCAATTGAACCAGACGGGCGAATTGAAAGCTGCCTTCTGGCGAACTAAAAGGTGCGTCAGTTCATCTTGAAAACACTCGGCGTCTTCCTGGGAACGAAAATAGCCGCCCTCCACGCCCCATTGGGAGATCGTGTCCGTAACACGACTGATAAGCTGGCGGACGCTCGATTCACGCTCCAACGTGCCGAGTTTCCCGTGGAAGTATTTTGAGGCCACAATATTCGTGGCGGTCATTGACCACTCTTTCGGGACTTCCACGTAGGCCTGCTCGAAAATCACCTGGCCCTTTTCGTTCTGAATTGAGGCGGTACGCAACTCCCAATCAATTTCATCGAAAGGATGCTCGCCTGCCTTCGTAAAGAAGCGCTTGAAGGTCAAGCATCTCTGGGCGCCCGCGCTAGGGGATTCTGAGTCATGGCCGTTGATTACGGCATTTCTTACGTTCGTTTGTGACATCTCGACCTCCTGAAAACTTTTTCATAGCGATAGCGGGGTCGGGCCTCTTTTTTCACGAGACCAGTCCCTCCCGGCTACGCCTTTTTGAGTCGCTAACCGAGCTTGATCCAACCGCTGCGCACTCCTGCATTAAGGCTGAAAGGATTGACTGCCACGCGCACTTCCCGTTGGGCTGAGAGTTCGCTCTTCCAAATTCTCCGCAGGCAGACCTGCCGCCACCGGCGGGGCTAAGTAATGACGGTGAATGCAACCCACGCAAAGGGTTCCCCTGGTTACCGCCTCAACTGCCGCTCGAAATTCTTGGGGGATTTCCAATAGCTCACCACCACGGGAGTAGAAGACCGGCAGGCGGGAATTCGTCGCTTCTTTGCCTTTTTTTCCGGGTTCGATTTCGAGGTACCCATGAACTCCTCGAAACAATAGACTCGATTCGAGAGCGGGCCTTTTGCCACCCGCTGAATCGCCAGGCCCGTGTTTGGTGATGAGCAGCTCGCAAGTGCGCCCTGCCCGGAACATCTCCACACGCACTAACACCGGCGCCACCACCACCGCGTGAAGACCGTTGACTCCGACTGCGTCTATGGGGTGAAGGTAGGTCAATGGCTCCCCCTGATCGCCGGCGAAAGACACGTAGCGTCCGATCTCTTCGATCGCGCCGCCGGACTCAACACCCCGGATCACGTACCGCCGCGCCAAATGCTGGTGTTCCAGGCTGACGTCTGACTTGGCGAAAATGCCGACCTGGGCCAAACGGCGGACCGCTCGACGGGGCAAGCTGAGTCCACGACGAAGCGCGATTTCTGGTTCTGCTGACATGAATGACCCCCACTATTGCGGTTTTTGCTGAAATCGAATCGGGCAGCCTAACGCCTCACGGATCATCTCCTTGGTGCAACCGGCCCAACACTTGTAGAACCGTGGGTCGTCGATGCGAATCGCCAGGTTGTCGCCGCCACGGTCATGGCCCGCCTGGGCGCACGATGGGCAGCGAGTCACGTAATTGCGGCCCACCTTGCGGGCCTTGCCGACGTGCTCAAGGATTTGGAATTCTTGCTTCCCGGGGCTGGAGGGCCGAGGCGCAGGTTCTGGCGCGCGCGGTTGGCGTATGAACTCTGCCGGCATTGTCTTCCCCGCGATAAAACGGCTCAAGTCTTCCTCCGTCACTTTTTGCAACTGCTTCAGATATGACATCTGCGCTTCCAGGCCATAGTCGGCTCCATAGAACCAATACCGGCGCCCAGCCCCCCGGTGAATTCCCAGTGGACCTCGAATCGCGTTTCCATACTCGCCAGCCCCAAGCTCATCGTGCTTTGGGAAAACCTCGATGCCATCGGCCAGTCCGCTTCCTTTTACCGGCACGCCCAGCCTCAATGCCAGGTTGTAGATGTAGATTCGACAGTCTCGCGCCAGGAGCGGTGTATTAAGGAATATCCAGAGATGCCCGCCACGGCTGCTCATCTCTAGCGCAGGCTGAACCTTGTCCTGGCTCAGGTAGTACTGAAGCTTCACCAAATCTTCCATGGCGCCCTTATAGTCGGCGTCGATGGCGACCCACTTGCACCGCTGCGTGTCCGGGTTGATCGCGTAAAGGCCGGCGGTGATTTCCCCTTCGAGATGGCGCCGGATGGTGTCCGGCGTCAGGCTGAGACCGTCGCCAGTTTTCTTGTCCGTGGGCCGGAAGTAGTAATGCCGGTCGCTTCCCGGGTGGGGCCGGTCGGACTGGAGGGTGTAGGCCCGCCGGTTCACGAAGAGGCGGAGGTAGTCCGCCACTACGCCGGCCGGCACGTCTAGCCGAAGCCGCTGCATCTTTTCCTCCGTGAAGCCCGGTGGGCGCCATAGGTCCATACAGACTGGTGATAAAACGAGAAATATTTTCAGTCAAATGAGCCGAGGGGCAATTGGGCCGGTACTGTGTTTTCAATGACTTACAAAGAGGTGGGTTTGGTTCGCTGTCTGCCCCTGTCGTGTGGAGTTGTCTTCAGGCTGGGAGCCTTCCGAGGACCTCGGGTGATTGGCCGGCTGTGACCAGCCATTGGACGGGCGAGGTAAGCAACGCGGGGGATTCTGCAAGCTGGAAGAAATGGCATTGCTCGATCAGAACATCGAATTCTGAAGGGCTATACCCCCCGTAGTTCTGGTCATTGAAATCCACCCAAAGCCACACACACCGCTTCCGGTCGTAAACGTAGACCGCTCCGGAATCGGGGGAGTCAGCGTGGGCTAGAAAAACCAACAGGGCCGAGGGGAACTGGAACCAGCGAAAGATCTCAGGGTGCTCGGCGAACTCCAACAGCTTGGCAACAGCTTCGTCCACGGTTTCCGATTTGCTCAAAGGGACCATCTCGGTGACGTGCATTTTTCCAAACATCTTGTTTCCTCCTCTCGGTGGTGGAATTTGTAAAGCGAGCGTGCGTTGTAGGTTGTCAGAATTAGTGAAATTCTGTGTCAGTTGACCGGCCAATCCTTTGAATCGCACCTCTAAAAGCTGTTGCCGAGAAGCGTTATTCTCTTCCAGTTGGGATTTTCTCTTCAGGAGGAGGGGCTCCGCTTCCGGCTTGGATCCTGGCAGGTCAACGCCCGAGCAGAGCCCCGATGACCTACGATTCTTTTTATCCCACTTTCTGCTTCGTCGCACAAGCCTGAAATCGAATCGGCGGCAAGCTGCGGGGACGTCATCCTGCGGCGATGCCCCATTTGTGAATGCGATTCGATCATCGGCCACGGACGCCGCCGCAAGCAGGCGCACGATGAGCACCACGATTGGATTGGGATCAGGCGCGGTCGCTGCCCTGGTTGCGCGAAGACCTTTACCTTCCTGCCGCCTCTTTCTCTCCCTTACACCCACTACAGCTTGTTGGCTCGTTCTCAAGCATTGCGGCGGCGCTTTGAGGAGCGCCGTTCCTGGGAAGATGCGACGCCTGCGCTCAAAGACCCTAATCGCGTGCCCGATGCCTCCACGCTCCGCCGCTGGTCTCGCGGCCTGGATCCCTCCCAACCCACCGCTTCCTTTCTGCGCCGAACGCTCGCCGGGATAGCTCATGGGCTGGCACGCGGGGGTTCGGCGGCTCAGGAAGCTTTGAATTTGTCTCAGTTGACTCCGATTCTGCATATCCTCTGGCCCCTGCGTCGCTGAAAATTTTCTCTGGCGCCCACCATCCTTGCCTGGGAGGGCGGACCGGCTTCTCGTACCCTCGTCTCGGGAGGCCAAACAGCGCCATGGGCGAGGACCTCGAAAGACTCAAACAGCGACTTCCGTTGCTCGATTATTTGCGCCAGCAGAATTGGACCGCCCGGCCTGCGGGCAACAGTCGCGAGTTCGTCGGATTGTGTCCCCTGCACCCAGAAAGCCGGCCTTCGTTCTATGTCAACCCCCGCAAAAATCTCTTCTACTGCCACGGCTGCGGCCAGGGCGGCGATCTGATTCGCTTTGTTGAGTTATCTCGGCATCTCTCCTTCCGCCAAAGTCTTGCTTACCTCGAACAGGAAATCGCTCCCCCCGACCCTGCCGACGTGCTGGAGCACGCCGCTGTTTTCTATCAAAGGCAACTCCACGGTCACCCGGAGGCGCGGCGGTATCTCGAACAGCGCGGGGTGCATGATCCGGCTCTCATCCAAGAACTGCGGATCGGCTATGCCCCCGGCGGCAACTTGCGGCGTCATCTCCTGGGCCAGGGCTACTCCCTGAAGTTGTTGCAGCGCATCGGCCTCGTGAACCCCCAAGGCTACGATACCTTCTACCGGCGCGTGGTCTTCCCCTGCGGCCAGGATGGACACGTTCTTAACCTCTACGGCCGCAGTCTCGGCGCCGCTTTCCCTCATCGCTTCCTCCCGGCTCCAAGGGCGGCCTGTTCGCCTGGGAATCGGTTCGCCAGTTCTTCACCGTGATCTTGGTCGAAGGCCTGTTCGACTTGGCGGTACTCTGGCAAGCGGGCTTTCGCAACACCACCTGCGCCTTCGGCACGCACTTGACGGCTACCCAACTCCGTCAGCTTTCCGACTCGTCGGGTCGCCGGGTTTATCTGGTCTTCGACCAGGATGAAAACCAAGCGGGCCAACGCGCCTCCCAGGCTCTCGCCGGGCGGCTCCAGCAAGCTGGTTTGGCCGTCTCGCTGGTCCAGTTGCCGGCCGGACAGGATCCCAACAGCTATTTCGTTCGCGGCGCCGGTGCCGCCGATTTCATTCTCTGCCTCCAAGGAGCGCAACCCCTATGAAGATTTCCCTGAGCTATCAACCTTCCGTGCCAGCTAGCGCTTCCCCCTACCGCCTGCGCGACGAGAACGGACGAGAACGGGACTGGGCGAATGCCTTTCTCGACGCCCAGCGCCTCCGGCAACTCTCCCTGCGTTCGCTCCGTGCCTACGCCTATGACCTGCTCGACTTCGCCCGCTGGTTCGAACCGCAGCGCCAACCGTTCACCGAGATCACCGAGTCCACGCTCGTCGACTATGTCCGGCATCAACTTGAGCAGCAGCCGAAACCCACCCCCCAAACGGTCAATCATCGTCTGGGCGTGGTGCGTTGTGGGTATCGCTTTTACACCGGCCGGGACATTCCCGCCGGCCAGGTCCACTTCCAGCGTTCCTACCGGACACGATCCCCGCTCGGCTATGGCCGGCCCCGCCGCGCCATCGCCTTCGGTCTCCGCCTCAAACAAGATCGGCGGGTCATCATGCCGCTCTCCGCCGAAGAAGTGGCCAAATTCTGGCAAAGTTTCCACACCTTCCGCGATCTCGCCTTGGTGGGATTGATGCTCCTCGATGGGCTGCGCTCTTGTGAGGTCTTGGCACTTCAACTGGAAGACGTGCAACCCGCCGATGGCCAGATGCGCGTGCTCGGTAAAGGAAGTAAGCAGCGCGTGGTGCCGCTGCCCCCGGAAATCCTGGAAGTGCTCGGAAACTATTTGCGCCTGGAAAGACCGCTGACCAACTCACCCGCTTTGTTCATCTCCTTGAAAGGTCGGCAGCGCGGTCAGCCCGTGACTCCAGCCGGCCTCCGCTCGCTGTTCCGGCATCATCGGGTGCTGAGTCGAGTCCGTCACGCCAACCCTCATCGCCTCCGGCACACCTTTGGGTCCGACATGGTGCGGGCCGGGATGTCGCTGCACGCCCTGCAGCATCTGATGAGACATTCGCAAATTCATACCACCATGCTCTACGTCCAACTCGCCCCCCAGGACGTGTGGCGCGAATACGCCCGCGCCATCCAGAAGCGCACCCGCTTGGGTTCGGGGCAACTCTCATGAACAGGTCCCAGCCCAGCCTCGAAAAGATCTTTGCAGCACACATCCAAACTCTCGCCCTTCCCTTGCGGCCCGGCACGGTCGCTAACTATCGATGCGTCGCGCGACACTTCCTATCCTATCTCCGCACCGCTTTCCCAAAGCTCCACCGGCTCTCGCAACTCCGCCGCGATCCCCATCTCCTTGGCTGGTTCCGTCGGCTGTGCGAACAACAGCCGCCATTGGACAATGCCAGCCGCGCCGCCTACCTGATTCGGCTCCGACGGTTGCTGGCCGATCTGGCCGCCAACGGCTACCCTGTTGCGCCAGACCTGATTCGTCCCGAAGATTTCCCTCCCCAACCCCGCTATCTACCCAAACCTCTCTCCGCGGAAGAGGATCAACGCCTGCAGCAGGAGCTGCGCCGAACGGATGATCTAGCGGCGAATGCGCTGTTGCTCACGCGCGCTACCGGCATCCGCATCGGCGAATGCATCCATCTGCCTCCGGACTGCCTGCGGCAGGTCGGACCCGACCAGTGGGCCCTCCACGTCCCCCTCGGTAAACTGCACACCGAACGCCTGGTTCCCGCCGATCCCGAGGTGCGGCGGATCGTCGCTCGTATCCTCACCCTGCGCGCTTTGGCCCCGCCCACGCTATTAGCGAAATCCGAAGGCCTTCTACCACCGCGTCGCGTTAGTCGCCGCGCCTTGTATTACCATCTCCGTGCGGCGTTACTCCGTGCCGCGAAGCGAGCCCATTGCGCTGGCCAGGTGACGCCGCACCGGATGCGCCATTCGTTTTCTACCGAGATGCTCCGACTCGGTGTCAGCCTCCCGGCCCTGATGCGCCTGCTCGGCCACAAAGATATCCGCATGACCTTGCGCTATGTGCAGGTCACGCAGCAAGACTTGCAGCGCGAATACTACAAGGCCCGCCAGAATGCAGCTCAAGGCCATCGCCTGCCCACACTCTCAGTTCCCAAAGGCATCATCCATGCCGACCTTCCCGGAATCTGCCAAGCGCTGGCGGCTACCCGTCATCTGCTGGAGATGTATCGTCGCCAGCTCCGCGATGAAAAAGCTAAGCGCAAGCTGCAACGGCTGGACAGGCGACTCCTCGCCATCGCTTCACATCTCCAGCCCAGCGCCACAGCCGAAAAATGAGGAAAGATTGGCCGGTCAAGTGCCAGAGTTGTTGAAAATTCGTGTCACCGTTAGTGAAATGATCCTACCTGGCAGGTCAGTGCGGAAGGCGGCCAAAACAAGTGTCGCCCTTAGTAATCCATGATGCTGTGAGTTGGCCGCTTAAAGCGGCCCCATCATCCGCCTTCGGATTCAAACTTTTTCCATAGTCGCATAAAGAGTTCAATCGACCCTGGGCCAAATCCGGCGTAATGATTATTCCAGTAGCCCATGACCTGAATCCGACGCTTGAGCAATTTCCCGATTATTGGAATCCATTCCTGCATCTCGGGTTCACGATTTAGGATAATCCGGTCCCAGCGCGTCGTCTGTTCCTCGATGCCCTTGCGGTCCCCAAGCCAGCGGATGTAAGTAAAGTCAGCCGTCACCGGGTCGCCCATTTCAAAGTACTCATGTGGTCGTGGCATCCATGCGTGGTCCACGAGTGCCAGCGCAACGCCATGTTGCCTTAAGACGGAATACAGCTTCTCAGACAACCAGCCCTTATTCCTGACTTCCACCGTCTATTTGTATCCCTTCGGTAAAGTTTTGAGAAATGGCACAAGCCTTTCGATGAAGAAGCCGACTCCGCGAAATGCCTTCTTGTTGAAATAGGGGAACTGCAACAATAGCGGCCCTAGCTTGTCGCCGAGCAAATCCATTACCCCCAGGAAGGCTTTCAGATCGCTCTCGGTATCCATCAACACTTTCTGATGCGTCACGACCTGCGGGACCTTCGCGGCAAAGATGAATCCCTTCGGGGTGCGGTCACGCCACTGCTCAACTGTCTTCGCCACGGGGATTCGATAGAACGTGGTGTCAATCTCTACGGTTGGGAACCGCTGGGCATAGTACGGTAGGAAATCTGCTGCTTGTGATCCAGCCGGGTAGAAACTCCCCACCCAGCCATCCCCGGTCCAACTGGAGGTTCCGAGGAGCAATTGGTTGCTACTGGTGGGACCCAGCGCCGCAAAAAGTCCTAGTTGAGATTGGCTTCGTGGCATGGCCCTTGTTAGAGTTCGACTCCTTACCCATTATACCTCTCATTACAATCCTTGCTCCCGCCCCTCCGTCACAGATGATCGCCCTCCCCGGGCTTCCACTTTCCCCGGTTCTTAGCCGAATATACCTTCGAAAACCGCCAATTCTGGTTTAGTGGAATCACATTTCCTCGAAGGTGAGTCAGGGGTTGCACTTCCTCCGCCGTGATTCCTTAGCAATCGCCATGGCCGGCGTGGAATCAACAGCTAGGAGCCTGTCGGAGATAGAAGTTCTTCGACGAAGAATCAACGACTTACAAGCATTGTAAAGTCGCTAAGTTGTTGATTCTACATACAGCAAAATCTATCTCCGACAGGCTCCTAGTACTCTACTGGCAGGTGCCGCTCTCGGTGCGATGTCAAGTCATTGGCCCACAGCCGTGATATGCTATATGCAATTAACTCGACTAGGTGATCACCGCTTAATGAGCGATCCACAAGAAACCTTCCGCTCAATTTTAGAGAGATACCGAACCGGTCGGTACGAGGCATCTCGCACTATCGACCTGCTGGAGGGTTTATATGCACAAATGGACCCAAAGGGGAAAAAGTGGCTTCTCAACTCCTTATGGGAAGAACTGTTGGACGACTTTCAGAAAGCCATCAAAGGGGAGAATGTCCTAAATTGGATTTTTGGTATCCCTTCGGTAAGCCTGCTTAACTCAAGTATGCCGTCGTGGTAGCGTCGGTCTCATGCCCAGCGGGGGCAAGGAGGATCGACGATGGCCAAGACGGAAATTCCCAATAACATGCGGAAGGTTTATCAGCGTTTCCAGCGGTGGCGGAGATCGCACACCGGCCGCTTGCCGATTCCAGAGCCTTTGTGGGCCGCGGCGGCGGAACTGGCTCGGGAGCATGGAGTTTTCCCCACCGCGAAGGCGTTGCACTTGGAATATGGGAAGCTGAAGCAGCAGGTGGAAGCGGCGGATCCGGTGGCGAAGAGACCGGTAGCGAAGGCACCGGTGGCCCTTCGACAAGCGCAGGGTGGTAAGCGCCGTCGAACCCCGGTCCCGCGTCGCGCACGGTCCGCACCGGCGGCATTTGTGGAACTGATCGCCCCGCGACCCGGCGGTTCCCCCGAATGCCTGGTGGAGCTGGAGGGACCGCGCGGCCGGATGAGGATGCAGTTCAAGGGAATGGCGACGGCGGAATTGGTGGCGCTGAGCCGGGCGTTGTGGAGCGGCGAGGCATGATCCAGGTCAGCCCGCAGACCCGCATCCTGGTGGCGGTGGAGGCGGTCGATTTCCGCAATGGGATTGATGGCTTGGCGCGGGTGTGCCAGGAGCAGTTGCAGGCGGACCCTTTTTCGGGTCGGCTGTTCGTGTTCCGCAACCGTCGGCGCACGGCGCTGAAGATCTTGGCCCATGACGGCAGGGGATTCTGGTTGTGCCAGAAGCGGCTCTCGCGCGGGCGCTTCGGTTTCTGGCCGATGAGCGCAACGGCGATGACGAAAGCCCTGGAGGCGCACGAACTCTACGTGCTGCTGGCGGGCGGGGATCCCACCTCGGCACAGGCGGCTCCCGTCTGGCGGCAGGTAAGCGCCCCCGGCTGAGAAAAAATGGCGTTGGGGCCTTGCGTTCTAATTCCGTCTCTGCTAGGCTGCGGGACATGGAAGGTGAGTTTCGCTACCGGGGCCGGGTGATCACCGTGACGGAAGTGGAATTTATCCGGCAGTTGATCGCCGAACATCCCCAGGCCAACCGGCGGCAGCTTTCGCTGCGGCTGTGCGAAGCGTGGGGGTGGAAGCAGGCCAACGGCGCACTCCGCGACATGGTCTGCCGAGGACTGCTGCTGGAACTTGAGCGGGCTGGGCGCCTGGAGTTGCCGCCCGCGCGCCATGTGCACCGTAACCCCCTCGTCCGGCGCGCGACGGACGGGGGGAAAGCCCTGGCCCCGCTCCTGCTGGACACCACTCTCCTGGAGACCTCGCTGCGGGCGATCCGGCCGTTGGAGTTTCAGCAAGTACGGCGCACGCCGGAAGAGCCGCTCTTTAACTACCTCATCGCCCAGTATCATCCGCTCGGCTACGCGCGGCCGGTAGGCGAGCACCTCAAGTACCTGGTGTACGCCACGGGTCGCCCGATCGCCTGCCTGGCGTGGTCCTCGGCCCCGCGGCATCTGGGCGCCCGCAACCGTTTCATCGGCTGGGCCGCCGAGGTGCGGCGCCGTAATCTCCGTTTTCTCGCCTACAATCCGCGCTATCTCATTTTGCCTTGGGTCCGCGTCCCGCATCTGGCGTCGCACGTTCTGGGTCAGATGGCGCGAAGAATCGGGGGCGACTGGGAGCACAGCTACGGGCACCCGATCTATTTTCTCGAGACCTTCGTCGATCCCGAACGCTATCGCGGCACCTGTTATCGCGCGGCGAACTGGGTAGTGATGGGGCGCACGACGGGGCGGGGTAAGAACTGTCCGAACAAGCGACCGAACCGGTCGATCAAAGAAGTGCTGGGGTATCCGCTCACGCCGCATTTTCGCGAATTGCTGGCGGAGGTGTAGGATGAAGCCGGGACGCGAGGTGATCGAGGTGAACCTGCCAGAGTGGCAAGCGCTGCTGGAGCGGGCGCGCCAGGAACCCCTGGACGAGGAGGGTTATGAGAAGCTCCAGGCCGCGCTGCGCGCCTTCCGTCTTTTGACCGACTTGATTGGCGAGAAGGATACGACGATCAGCCGGCTACGCGCCGTGTTGGGGAAACCGAGCACGGAGAAGACGAGCAAAGTTCTGGAGCAGGCGGGGCTGGAGCTCCCGGCGAAAAGTCATCCCTCTCCCGGCGGGAAGGGGAGCTCGAGCGCGAAGGCGAAACCCGGCCATGGACGGAACGGGGCGGCAGCGTATCAAGGTGCCGAGCGAATCAAAATCCCGCACGCTTCCATGAAGCCAGGGGATCACTGTCCGGAATGTTTGAAGGGGAAGGTTTACGTACGCAAGGAGCCCGCCTTGAGAATTCGGGTGGTGGGCCAAGCGCCGCTGGCGGCCACCGTTTACGAGTTGGAGAGCCTGCGCTGTAATCTGTGCGGAGAGGTTTTTGAGGCCGC